>JACMKT010000071.1 GCA_014380005.1 Rhodospirillales bacterium | reverse complement strand
TCAAGAAAGCCGAAAGGCAGGACCACCAAGGGAGGGCGCTATGATCAATACCTGCCCATATTGCGGTGACAGCGTCCCGACCCACGGCACCTGCTGCCGCATCCCCCACGATCTGGACCGCTTCGAGCGGGTCTATGAGCGCCTGTCGGCCCACCAGGAAAACACCTTCCTGCAGATCAACCTGCTGCGCTATCTGATCGCCTATGGCCGCCGCGACGACCATGCGTGGCAGCCGGGGTTTTAAGGGGATTTAAGCCCCAAAGACCGTCATGACCGGGCTTGATCCACGACTGTCCGGTTTAATTTCTCAGCACACCAACCGGCCTGCCCGACGCGTCCACGCCGCGCCATGAGACACGGAGGACACGGACGCCCGCTACGCGGGCCACGGAAAGCACGGAGGTTAATTTTTCTCCCGTCATCTTGTCCGGGGAGACGAAAAGAATATTCCGTGCTTTCCGTGGCGGCAAAGCCGCCTTCGTGTCCTCCGTGTCTCATGGCGAACCGAAAGCCATAGAGGGCAGGCGGGCAGTGCTCTTCAGCGCCTCTCTATCGACTTCAATCGGACAGCCGTGGAACAAATCCGACCGTAAGCAGGGCTGACAAACGAAAAACCCCCTCCCGTTGCCGGAAGGGGGTTTCGTAATTCAGCCTAAGCTTACTCGGACTTCACGCCCCACTTGGCCGGGGACCGCCACAGGCGGGCCTTGAGCAGCTCGCGTTCGTTGTTGAACTCGGGCGGCACGCGGTCGTGGAACTTGTCGAACAGGTCTTCCTGGCTGCGCGCCTCGGCCACACCGTCCTCGCGGTCGATGGACATCAGCTCCTCGAATTTGGCCTTGGGATAGTCCAGGCCCTTCCAGTTGATGTCTTCGTAATGCGGCACATGGCCGAACGGCGATTCAACAGCGGCCTTGCGGCCATGGGCGCGGTCCACGATCCAGGCCAGCACGCGCATGTTGTCGCCGAAGCCCGGCCACATGAACTTGCCGTTGGCATCCTTGCGGAACCAATTGACGCGGAAGATCGGCGGCGGGTTGTTGACCTTGCGGCCCATTTCCAGCCAATGGGTGAAGTAATCGGCCATGTTGTAGCCGCAGAACGGCAGCATGGCGAAGGGGTCGCGGCGGATGGCGGCCTGGCCGACGGCGGCGGCAGTGGCCTCGGAACCCATGGTGGCGGCCAGATAGACGCCGTGGGTCCAGCTGAACGACTGGTACACCAGCGGCATGGTCTTGGACAGACGGCCACCGAAGATGAAGGCCGAGATGGGCACGCCGGCCGGGTTTTCCCAATCGGGATCGGTGGTCGGGCACTGGCTGACCGGCGCGGTGAAGCGGGCGTTGGGGTGGGCGGCGGGCTCCTTGGAGTCCGGGGTCCAGTCGCGGCCCTTCCAGTCGATCAGGTGCGCCGGGGTCTCTTCGGTCATGCCTTCCCACCACACGTCGCCCTCGTCGGTCAGGGCGACGTTGGTGAAGATGGAATTCTTGGCGCAGGCTTCCATGGCGTTGGCGTTGGTGTGGTGGCCGGTGCCCGGCGCGACGCCGAAGAAGCCGGCTTCCGGGTTGATGGCGTAGAACTTGCCATCGGTGCCGGGCTTGATCCAGGCGATGTCGTCGCCGACGGTCCAGATCTTCCAGCCTTCGAAGCCCTGGGGCGGCTGCAGCATGGCGAAGTTGGTCTTGCCGCAGGCGCTGGGGAAGGCGGCGCCCACATAGGTCTTTTCACCCTCGGGGCTTTCCACGCCGACGATCAGCATGTGCTCGGCCAGCCAGCCTTCGTCACGGCCCATGGTCGAGGCGATGCGCAGGGCGAAGCACTTCTTGCCCAGCAGGGCGTTGCCGCCATAGCCCGAACCGAACGACCAGATGGCGCGGTCTTCCGGGAAGTGGGCGATGGTGATGTTGTCGGGGTTGCACGGCCACAGCACGTCGGCCTGACCCTCGGCCAGCGGCGCGCCGATGGAGTGCAGGCACTTGACGAAATCGCCGTCCTTGCCGATCAGGTCCAGGACCTTCTGACCCATGCGGGTCATGATCTTCATGTTGGCGACGGCATAGGCGCTGTCGGTCAATTGCACGCCGATATGGGCGATGTTCGAGCCGAGCGGGCCCATGGAGAACGGCACCACATACATGGTGCGGCCCTTCATGCAGCCGTCATACAGCTTGGTCATGCGCGCCAGCATCTCTTTCGGCGCGACCCAATTGTTGGTCGGGCCGGCTTCGGCCTTGGTGGCCGAGCAGATGAAGGTGCGGTCTTCGACGCGGGCAACGTCACGGGGGTCCGAGCGGCAGAGATACGAGTTGGGGCGCTTGGCCTCGTTCAACTTAATCATCGTGCCGCTGGCGACCATCATTTCGCACAGCGCATCGTATTCCCGATCGGAACCGTCGCAGATGTGGATGCTGTCGGGTTTGCACAGCTTCGCCATCTCGTCGACCCACGCCAACAGTTTGGCGTTGATCGTGGTGCCGCCGGGAATACCGAGTTTCGTCATGATTACCGTTCTCCATCCCATGATGGTGGCCGTTACCGCAGATATTCCGAAACTCGGCCACCCGGGTGGAAGCGAGCCTCGGTCAATGGGTCGACCGCCGAAATTGGCGCGCCGATACGCGCGCCGCCGCCGTGAAGAGGACGCGAAGATAGCCTCCCCGCGTTGCGCGGGCAATGGCCTTAGTGTGGAGGGTGTTTCCCGAAAGTCTCATAGCCCCAAGGGGCGCAGGACTTCACCCGCTGCGGCGAGAGTTTGGGGTGCGTCGGCTACCGGCGCGGGAAAAGTCATGCGGCGGAAATCGTCCTGGTTCGCCAAATCCATCCCATCCACGTCCAGCGCGGTCACCCGCCAGCCGGCGCCCAGGCGCGTCAACGCGTCGGCATGGGTGGTGTTGATGGCGGATAGCAGGTCTTGTTCGCATTCCGCCAGCCCATTTGGGTCCAAACCGAAGGGGGCGTCGAACCAGACGGCGCGTCCGAAGCCGCCGACGAAATGGGCGCGTTCGGGCTGGATCCGCCAGATGGCGAAATCGGCGAAGCCGGCATACAGGGCGGCTGCCGGGTGCCGTGCCAGGAAGCGGGCGGTCAGGCGCGGGTCGGTGGAGCGCTCGGCGCGGCCGGTCAGGGTGACGCGCGGGCCGGTCTGTGGATTGGCATGATTCTGGGTGCCGTCCAGCAATAACGAGACACGGGGATCAGCCATGATATTCTTGGTATGGTCCGACAGGCCCGATAGCAGCAGGATGGGGGCAAGGTCGTGGTCGAAGGCCACGGTCACCAGGGACGCATAGGGCGCGCCGCCGCTGCCCGCCAGCAGGGATGCGAGACTTGCCTTATTGCAGGCCCGCGCCACGTGACGCAACGCAAGGCGGTTGTTGTCCGGCAACTGATCGGGTGCGGTCATCATGGGCCTAACAGAATTTTCGCAGGGGAGGATCATCGCAGATGAAGACGTTCGTGGGAACCGCGCTTACCCTAGCCTTGCTGGGTATGAGTTCTGCCGTTTGTGCCGGCGACGCCAAGCTGGGCGCGCTGGAAATCAAAGCCGCCTGGGCGCGGGCGACCCCGCCCAAGGCCCCCGCCGGCGGCGCTTTCTTCAGTGTAACCAACACGGGCGCCAGTGCCGACAGCCTGCTCAGCGCCCGTTCGGACATGGCCAAGACGGTGGAGTTGCACACCCATCTGCAGCAGGGCGACGTCATGCGCATGATGGCGGTGGACAAGATCGATCTGGCGCCGGGCCAAACCGTGGCGCTGGCGCCGGGCGGCCTGCACGTCATGCTGATCGGCCTCAAGCAGCCTTTGACCGAGGGCGCCAGCTTCCCGCTGGAACTGACCTTCGCCCAGGCCGGCAAGGTGACGGTGAATGTGGATGTGAAAGCCATCGGCGCCATGAATTCCGGCGCCGCCATGATGCACGACCCCGCCCGGCATGACCAAAACATGGCGGACCCGGCCTATAAGGCCATGCATGAACAGCACATGGCCGATCCGGCCCATAAGGCCATGCATGAGAAGATGATGGGGCGGTGAAAAATTTAAGCCCCCTTCCCCTGGGGAAAGGGAAGGGGGCGCCGGCCGGGGTCGATGGGGGGGCAGGGACGGCCCCGGCGGGGTTGTGTTTCAGAACGCCTCTAATCTGCATTAGCGATACGAATGGCGTTCGGGGGGCGTTTAAGGCTTCCGCCAATGGCATATAACAAATGCATGAATGCGAGCGTTTTTTTGCCGATTCCGTGAAGATTTATGGTTCATCACGGAATTCCGGGGAGCCTATGTGGGGATACGCTGCAGGTTTCACCACCAAGGGCACCAAGAACACCAAGACGACATGCCAGAGCGCACCGGCCCTGCCACCCGGCAGATAGCTTCGTGCCCTTCGTGCCC
>JACMKT010000070.1 GCA_014380005.1 Rhodospirillales bacterium | reverse complement strand
CCGGTGACGAGTTCGGTCACCGGATGCTCGACCTGCAGCCGCGTATTCATCTCCAGAAAATAAAAACTCTTGTCCTGGCCCGCGACGAATTCCACCGTGCCCGCGCTGTCGTAACCGACGGCCTTGGCGAGCGAGACGGCCTGTTCGCCCATCTTTTTTCGTGTCGCCTCGTCCAGCAATGGCGACGGCGCTTCCTCCGCCACTTTCTGATTGCGGCGCTGGATCGAGCATTCGCGCTCGCCGAGATAAATCACGTTGCCGTGCTTGTCGCCGAGCACCTGGATTTCGATATGGCGCGGATCGACGATGAATTTTTCAACGAACACGCGATCGTCGCCGAATGAAGACTTCGCTTCCGATTTCGCGCGCGCGAAACCTTCGGCCACCTCGGCGCGCGAATGCGCGATCCGCATGCCCTTGCCGCCGCCGCCGGCGGAGGCCTTGATCATCACCGGATAGCCGATCTCGTTGGAGATCTTGACGGCCTCAGTGGCGTCCTTGATGACGCCCAGATAGCCGGGCACGGTGTTGACGCCGGCTTCGCGGGCCAGCTTCTTGGACTCGATCTTATCGCCCATGCAGAAGATGGCATGGCCGTCGGGACCGATGAAGGTGATGCCGTTGGCGGCCAGCTTTTCCTGGAATTCCCGCTTTTCCGACAGGAAGCCATAGCCGGGGTGAACCGCCTGGGCGCCGGTCTTCAAGCAGGCTTCGACGATCTTGTCGGCCAGCAGATAGGACTGGGCGGATGCCGCCGGGCCGATATTGACGGCCTCGTCGGCCATCTGCACGTGCAGGGCGTCTTTGTCGGCGTCCGAATAAACGGCGACCGTCTTGATGCCCATCTTGCGGCAGGTCTTCATGACGCGACAGGCGATCTCGCCGCGATTGGCGATCAGGATCTTAGTGAACATCTTCGCGTCCCCCCTTAGAGCGGGATATTGCCGTGCTTGCGCACCGGCCGTTCGAGCTTCTTGTCCTTCAGCATGGCCAGCGAGCGGCAAATGCGCTTGCGGGTGCTGTGGGGCATGATGACGTCGTCGATGAAGCCGCGATGCCCGGCGATGAAGGGATTGGCGAACTTCTGCCGGTATTCCTCGGTGCGCGCGGCGATCTTGTCGGCGTCGCCGATATCCTGGCGGAAGATGATCTCCACCGCGCCCTTGGGACCCATCACCGCGATTTCGGCGGTCGGCCAAGCGAAGTTGACGTCGCCCTTCAGGTGCTTGGAGCTCATCACGTCATACGCGCCGCCGTAAGCCTTGCGGGTGATGACGGTGATCTTCGGCACGGTGCATTCGGCGTAAGCGTACAGCAGCTTGGCGCCGTGCTTGATGATGCCGCCGTATTCCTGGGCGGTGCCGGGCAGGAAGCCGGGCACGTCCACGAAGGTCACGATGGGAATGTTGAAGGCGTCGCAGAAGCGCACGAAGCGGGCGGCCTTGATGGAGGACGCGATGTCCAGGCAGCCGGCCAGCACCATGGGCTGGTTGGCGACGATGCCGACGGTCTGACCTTCCATGCGGGCGTAACCGACGATGATGTTGCCGGCATAGCCGGGCTGCACCTCGAAGAAGTCACCCTCGTCCACGACCTTCAGGATCAGCTCCCGCATGTCGTAGGGCTTGTTGTTGTTGTCGGGAATGAGCGTATCGAGGCTCAGTTCCTTGCGGTCGTGGCTGTCGGCGGTCGGGCGGACCGGGGGCTTTTCCCGGTTGGACGACGGCAGGAAGTCCATGAAGCGGCGCAGCTGCAGCAGCGCTTCCACGTCGTTCTCGAAGGCCAGATCGGCCACGCCGGATTTGGTGGTGTGGGTGACGGCGCCGCCCAGTTCCTCGGCGGTGACGGTCTCGTGGGTCACGGTCTTGACCACGTCGGGACCGGTCACGAACATGTACGAGCTGTCCTTGACCATGAAGATGTAGTCGGTCATGGCCGGCGAGTACACGGCGCCACCGGCGCACGGGCCCATGATCATGGAGATCTGCGGCACCACGCCCGAGGCGTCCACGTTGCGCTGGAACACTTCGGCATAGCCGGCCAGCGAGGCAACGCCTTCCTGGATGCGGGCACCGCCGGAATCGTTCAGACCGATCACCGGGGCGCCCACCTGGACGGCCTTTTCCATGATCTTGCAGATCTTCTCGGCGTGGGCTTCGGACAGCGAACCACCGAACACGGTGAAGTCCTGGCTGAACACGAAGACCAGACGGCCATTGATGGTGCCGTAGCCGGTGACAACGCCGTCACCCGGAATGGACTGTTGGTCCATACCGAAATCGGTGCAGCGGTGCTCCTTGAACATATCCCACTCTTCGAAGGAGTCGGGATCGAGAAGCAGTTCGATGCGTTCCCGCGCGGTCAGCTTGCCCTTGGCATGCTGCGCAGCGATGCGCTTCTCACCGCCGCCCAGACGGGCACGGTTCCGTTTCTCTTCGAGTTGGCGAATGATTTCCTGCATCCGATTTCCCCTAGTGAAGGTAAGGGCAAGCGCCTTTGGTAATGGGCACGCCGGCACCTTCGGGTGGTAACCCCACCCTTATGGTCAGGGCAGTGCAGATACCATTACTTCCGGCCGGCTGCCACCTAAAAAGGACCCATGCCCCCTCACGTTGTGTTGCAATTTGTGACTAACGAAAAGGCTTGCGGGGCTTGACTTTAATGGGGTTGCGCGGCGCGCACGGCTAAAGTAATTTTCTTGCGCATAAGTGGTCGGACCACTTCTGGTTTAGAAATGACCGAAATACGCCGGAATGACGGAAAACCGAGGGTGTGGCGGGTAGGGTGAGTGAATTGTCCGTGCCACGACGGGTTGCATGCAGGAAATTTTGTTGCTGAGGCGGAATTTCACCGCCCCAGCCCAATAATTCTAATCCCGAAAGTTCTGGTACTGCAGCGGCAGGTCCACTTCGAGCTTTTTGCACAAAGCGATGACCTCCTGCAGTTCGTCGCGTTTTTTGCCGGTGACGCGGACTTCGTCGCCCTGGATGGAGACCTGGACCTTGATCTTGCTGTCCTTGATCTCTTTGACCAGCAGCTTGGACACGTCCTTGTCGATGCCCTGCTTGACCACCACTTCCTGGCGCAGGCTGTCGCCCGAGGCCTTTTGCACGGTCTTGAAGTCCAGGCAGCGCGGGTCGAGCTGGCGGCGGGTGAAGTAGACCTTCAGGAACTCGTGCATCTGGTCCAGCTTGGTCTGGTCATCGGCCAGCACGGTGATGATTTCGTCCTTACGTTCCAGCGAGCATTTCGAGCCCTTGAAATCGAAGCGGGTGCCGATCTCGCGGGTGATGCCGGCAAGGGCATTGTCCACTTCGGCAATGTCGGTCTTGGAAACGATATCGAAGGTTGGCATGGCAATGGGCCTCGGACGCTGTTGCTTGCGGCAGATTTAGCTCAAGCCCGCGTGGATGGCTAGCGCTCTGCCTGCCAGAAGACCCTCGCAACAATCGGTTACCAAGTTGGGGGTGACGAAAGGGGGGCGGCTCCCCCACAATCCGGGCCATGCACGCCCATAATCCCAACCGATTCCGTCTGATCGCCGCCGCCGCCGTCATCGCCCTGCTGGTGGTGACGGGACTTGCGTGGTGGTATGTTTCCGCCAATGGCAGCGACCAATCCAAATGGGTCACCGCCAAGGCCGCGCGCGGCGACATCGAAGACACCACCACCGCCCTGGGTACGTTGCAACCGCTGAACTATGTGGATGTGGGCACCCAGGTATCCGGCCAGTTGCGCCGCATCTACGTCCAGATCGGCGATCAGGTCACCGAGGGCCAGCCCTTGGCCGAGATCGATCCCACCATCTACGGCACCAAGGTGGCCGCCGGCCAAGCCCAGTTGCAGTCCTTGCGGGCGCAATTGGGCGAGAAGGAAGCCCAAGCCTCCCTGGCCCAGCAGCAATTCGCCCGCCAGCAGCGCATGCTCAGCGCCAACGCCACCAGCCAGGATGCTTTCCAAAGCGCCCAGACGGCGTTGAAGGCGGCCCAGGCCCAGATGGGGCAGTTGCGCGGGCAGATTGCCCAAATCGAATCCACGCTGAAGGGTGATCAGGCCAATCTGGGCTACACCAAGATTTACGCCCCCATGACCGGCACCGTGGTCAGCCAGACCGCGCGCCAGGGCCAGACCCTGAATTCCAGTCAGCAGGCGCCCATCATCGTGCGCATTGCCGACCTTCAGACCATGACGGTGTGGACCCAGGTGTCGGAAGCGGACGTCGCCAAGCTGAAGCTGGGTCAGCCGGTCTATTTCACCACCTTGGGCCAGCCCGACCGCCGCCGCTATGCCACCCTGCGCCAGATATTGCCCACGCCGGAAGTGCTCAACAACGTGGTGCTGTACAATGCCCTGTTCGACGTGCCCAACCCCGAAGGCGATCTGGGTATCCAGATGTCGGCCCAGGTGTTCTTCGTCCATGCGTCGGCCAAGGATGCGCTGGTAATCCCCGTGTCTGCATTGGCGCAGGGCAAGGGCCGCAAGGAAAAGGGCAAGCCCGATAGCATCATGGTCATGAAGGACGGCACGCCCGAGCCCCGCCAAGTGGTGGTCGGCGTGCGCAACCGGGTGCAGGCGCAGATCGTCTCGGGCCTTGCCGAGGGCGACGAGGTGGTCATCGGCCAGCGTCAGGCCGAGGCCAAGAAGGCCGGCCCGCAACAGGCCCCCGGCGGCGGTTACAGGCCGCCCGCGCGATGATCGTCCTTGAGAACGTCACCAAGACCTATCGGCGCGGCCAGTTGGCGGTGGAGGTGCTGCACGGCGTCTCGTTGACCATCCGGCGCGGCGAATTCGTCGCCATCATGGGGGCGTCGGGCTCGGGCAAGACCACCTTGATGAATTTGCTGGGCTGCCTGGACCGGCCCACCAGCGGGCGTTACCTGTTCGCCGGGCGCGATGTCTCAAAGCTGGACCGCGACCAATTGGCCCTGCTGCGCCGCGATGCCTTCGGCTTCGTCTTCCAGCAATACAATCTGCTGCCCACCGCCAGCGCGTTGGAGAATGTGGAGGTTCCGGCGGTCTATGCCGGCCTGCCCAAACCGGCCCGCGCCGCCCGTGCTGCGAAAATCCTCACCGCTTTGGGCCTGGGCGACCGCCTGGACCACCGGCCCAGTCAATTGTCGGGCGGCCAGCAGCAGCGCGTGTCCATCGCCCGCGCCTTGATGAACGGCGGTGACATCATCCTGGCTGACGAGCCCACCGGCGCGCTGGACAGCAAAAGCGGCCGCGAGGTCATGGCCTTGCTGCACCAGTTGAACGCCGACGGCCACACCGTGGTGCTGATCACCCATGATGCCAACGTGGCCGCCGAGGCTCGGCGCGTCATCACCATCGCCGATGGAATCATCGTCTCGGACCAGGGCAGCAGCGAGGTTGCCGCCGCCCCGACGCCGCCCGCGCCCAAAACCGATGGCAGTCGCCTGACCGATGTGGCCGAGGCGGTGACCATGGCGTTGCGCTCGTTGAAGGCCAATCTGTTCCGCACCGTGCTGACCCTGCTGGGCATCGTCATCGGCGTGGGGTCCGTGGTTGCCATGCTCGCCATGGGCGACGGCGCCAAGCAAGAGGTGCTGGGCCGCATCCAGGCCATGGGCACCAATCTGCTGCTGGTGCGCCCCGGCGCGGCAAATATACGCGGTGGCAACACCATCGCCACGCTGATCCCCGAAGATGCCGAGGAAATCGCTCAATTGCCCAATGTCGCCACCGCCGTGCCGGAAATGGGCGGCGGGGTGACCTTGCGTTTCGGCAATGCGGATTACCAGACCTCGGCCACCGCCACGTCTCAGGATTATCCGGTGGCGCGCGATTGGCCCATGAAAAGCGGCGTGTTCTTCGGCCCCGAGGACGTCAAGGCCTATGTCCCCGTGGTGGTGCTGGGCCAGACCGTGGTGGACAGCCTGTTCCCGCCCCAGATGGACCCCATCGGCAAATACGTGCTGATGAACAACGTGCCCTTCCAGGTCATCGGCGTGCTGGCGCGCAAGGGCGCCTCGCCCTTCGGCAGCGATCTGGACGATGCCGCGTTTGTCCCGCTGACCACCGGCTCGCTTCGGCTGTTCGGCCAGCGCCATCTGCGCACGGTGACCGTTCAGGTGAACGATGTTGAAGCCCTGGACGACACCCAGGATCAGATCACCGCCTTGCTGAATGCGCGCCACCGGGTGACCGATTTCCAGATCCGCAATATGGCGGCCATCTTGGACTCCGCGACGCAGACCCAGAACACCATGACCATCCTGCTGGGCTCCATCGCCGCCATCTCGTTGCTGGTGGGCGGGATCGGGGTGATGAACATCATGCTGGTCAGCGTCACCGAGCGCACCCGCGAGATCGGCATCCGCATGGCCACCGGCGCCCGCAAGGCCAACATCCTGCTGCAATTCATCACCGAGGCCCTGGTGGTCTGCGCCATCGGCGGCGCCCTGGGCGTGGCTGGCGGTCTGGCGACGGCGTTCATGGCCGAGGCTTTGGGCTCGCCGGTGGTGTTCTCGCTGCCGCCGGTGCTGCTGGCCTTCGGCTGCGCCTTCGCCACCGGGCTGCTGTTCGGCTATATGCCGGCGCGCAAGGCGGCCAATCTTGACCCTGTGACGGCTTTGTCGGCGGAGTGACCATGCGCCCCTTGATCCCCTTTCTTGCCGTGGCGCTGGCCGGCTGTTCGCAGATTCCTGATCTGACCGTGCCGTCCATGGACTTTCCGGCCAGCTACGCCAATACCGAAGCCTCGCAATTGACCGCACCGCAGGCATGGTGGGGCCTGTTCGGCAGCCCGGAACTGGACGCGCTGGAACAGGCCGCCCTGGCCGCCAACCACGATTTCAAGGCGGCGGTCGCCCGCATCGAACAGGCGGAAGCCACCTTGCGCATCGCCGGTTCGCCCCTGCTGCCCAATGTGACCGCCACCGGGACCGGCAGCAGCGCCATGTCCCATTCCTCCACCACCTCGACGCGGACGGGCGCCACGGTGAAGCGCAGCTATCAGGGCTCGGTGGCGGCGTCCTATGAAGTTGATTTCTGGGGCAAGAACGCTGCCAGCGTCCAATCGGCGGAAGCCTCCCTGGCCGCCAGCCGGTTCGACCGCGACGTGGTGGCGCTGACCCTGACCGCCAATGTGGCCTCCACCTATTTCCAGGCTTTGGCCTTGGGCGACCGGGTGGCGGTGGCGCGGCGGAATCTGGACATTGCGCGGCAGACACTGGAGCTGGCGGAGAAGCTGGCGGGGTTCGGCCAGACTTCGGAACTGGAGGCGGCTCAGCAGCGCAGCAATGTGGCGCTGATCGAGGCGCAATTGCCCGCCCTGGAACTGCAACGGGTTCAGGTGGTGGACGCCCTTGCCATCCTGACCGGATTGCCGCCGTCCAAGCTGGCGTTGAACGGCACGACTCTGGCCGGTCTGCCGGCGCCGGTGGTGCAAGCCGGCCTGCCGTCCGATTTGCTGCGCCGCCGCCCCGACATCGCCCGTGCCGAGGCCAATCTGGCTGCCGCCAACGCCAATATCGGCATCGCCCGGGCTCAATTGTTTCCCACTGTGTCCTTGACCGCCGAGGGCGGACTGCTCAATCCCTATCTCATTTCCCTGGCCGACGCCCACAACACCTTCTGGTCCCTGGGCACCAGCATCGCCGGAACCCTGTTCGACAATGGCAAGCTGCGCGGCAATGTGGATTTGTCGGAAGCCAAATTGCGGGAATCGGCGGAGACCTATCAAGGCGTGGTGCTGACCGCCCTGAAGGAGGTGGAGGATTCCCTGGCCGGCACCCATTGGCTGGCCCAGCAGGAAGACGCCCAAAACCGCGCCGTCACCTTCGCCCGCGAGGCACAACGGTTGTCCGACGTGCGCTATCGCGAGGGCGCGGTGGAGTACCTGACCGTGCTGGAATCCCAACGCACCCTGCTGCAAGCGGAAGACGGCGCCGTGCAGGTGCGGTTGGCCCGGCTGACGGCGTCGGTGAATTTGGTCAAGGCGTTGGGTGGGGGGATGTAGGTTACTCCGTCGTCATCCCGGCCGAAGAGCCGGGATCCATGGTGCCGTTTCCCACCATGGACCCCGGATCTGCGCTACGCTTGTCCGGGGTGACGAGTTTTCTTTTGGAAATTGCATTTCCGCAACGCCCCCATGGCCGCCCCATAATCCCACGCCAGCCGCCCTCGGCATTTTGCAAGCTGCGGATATAAACGGCCATGCGCCGTTCCAGCGCCTCGTCCACATGGGCCAGATAGTGGCGCATGAGGATGTATTCGGCGGGAATGGTGACGTCGGCTTCCAAAGGACGGTCATCAGGAGGCGGCAGGAATTGGCTCATAACACCCCGTGACGCAGCATCAGCCACAGTTTGGCGGGCGTGCCGATATCCACCCGGTGCTCGGGGTGGCGCCAGCCTTCCGCCTCCAGCCGGTCCAGCACGGCTTGATAGACCGCGCCCATGACCATGGCCGCGCGATGACGGCCAATTCAAGGCAGGCGGCGGGCAAGGCGGGGTGGGCCAGGGCAGCCAGGACGGTGGGCAGGTAGTCCGGTCCCACCCGCATGTCGCTATCGGCCAGGACAAGGGTGCCGGGACCGGCCTCGGCCATGCTGGCGGCCAGCAGCAGGGCGGCGGCGATGATTATGATCATCATTCCGCCATGGTCGTGCTGCGTTGGTCCAGCACCTGGACCAGACCCTCGGCGCCGCTTTGCTTCAGCACCGATTGGAATTCCGACCGCCGCACCGCCAATTGGCTGATGGTGCCGTCCAGCAGCACGTCGGCCACCCGCCAGCCGCCGTCTTGTTGCTTCATCAAATAGGTTAAGCGGGCGGATTCGCCGGTGGCGGGGATGATGCGGCTGGGCACCAATTGGCCGCCGCCATGGGCGGGTGCCGGCGTGCCGGTCTCGAACCGCTCGCCCTCCCACGAGCCGAACTGGCGGGCATAATTGGTGATGGTATAGCGGCGGAAGGCGGCCACCACGTGGTCGAAATCCTCGGGCGGCAGGCGGGGACCCACGGCCAGCCGGGTCATGCCGGCGAGGTCGAAAGTCTGATCCACCACCGGGGCCAGGGCGTCGAAGCGGCCCTGAAAGTCCATGCCGGATTTCATTGCCTCCAACAGGCGGGCGTAGAAATGCTCGATGATCTGAGCGGGGTCTTCGGCCCAAACCGGGCTGGCCCATAGCAGCATGATGGTCATGACGGCAGTCCTCATGTGACAGCCCCTTCCCCCCGAAACCACTCCACCGCCGCCGCCAAGGCCTCAGCCGCCGGACGGTGGCGGTAGCCCAAGGATTGTTCGGCCTTGGCGGAAGTGAAGAACATGCGGTGGCGCGCCATGCGCAGCCCGTCCAGGGTGACGAAGGGCTCGCGCCCGGTTACGCGCGCCCAGCCCTCGGCCACCAGCGCCACCGGCACCACCGCCGCCAGGGGCAGGCGGTACAAGGGCGGCGGGCGGCCCACCAGGGTGCCCTCCACTTTGGTGCGGTGCATGGACGCCCACAGGCGGTAATCGGCGGCCACGTGGATGGCGGCGTCGCAGCCGGCCATGGCGGCACTCAGCGAGGCGGCGTCAAGCAGATCGCCTTCCGCCAGTTCCACATCCAGCCCGGCCAGATTGCGCCGGGGTGAGTTGCGGCGGACCAGGGCGCGGATTGCATAGCCGCGTGCCAGCAAGGCCCGCACGATGGCGCTGCCCAAGAACCCGCTTGCCCCGGTCACCAGCACCATGTTTGCCCTCCGCGCTCCGTGGCGCACATATGGGGGGTGGGGGCGGTATCAGCGCGTGCCAGACGGGATAAGACTCTCGACCCGCATGGAGTAGGGCGGGCGGATGGCTTTGGAAACTTGCGGGGGGCCACCATTTCGTGGGCATGAGAATTCCCCCCCTTTCCCTGGCGGCACGGCTGGTGGTCTGGTGCTGGCGCCATGGCGGGCTGGTGGCAGCGCTGGCTTTGGCATTGGTGGTGCCGGCGGGGTGGCTGGCGGTGACAAAGCTTAGCCTGGACACCGACGAAACCCACATGATCGCCGACCATCTGCCCTATCGGCAGGCGGAACAGCGCTTCGACCGCGCCTTCCCCCAGACCATGGACCGGCTGGTGGCGGTGGTGGATGGTGCCACGCCGGAACAGGCCGAGGCGGCGGCTGAGGCGTTGGTGCAGCGTTTGACCGGCAATGATTTGTTCCTGTCGGTGGAACGCCCGCCGGCAGAGTTGTTCTTCCACCGGAACGGCCTGCTGTTCCTGCCCGAACGCCAGCTCGAGGACCTTGCCGACCGCCTGATCCGGGCGCAACCGGTGCTGGGCGGTCTGGCCGCCGATCCCACGTTGCGTGGCCTGCTGGGCTCGGTGTCGTTGATGCTCATGGGGGTGGAGCGGGGCGAGGCCAGCATGGCCGATCTCGACCCCATTCTGTCCGCCCTGACCCAGGCGGGTGACAGCGTGCTGGCGGGACGTCCACGCCCGCTGTCGTGGCAGGGTATGATGACTGGGCATGAGGGGAACTCCCGCCGCTTCGTCATCACTCGGCCCCGGCTGGATTACGGGCAGATGATCCCCGGCGACGATGCCAGCCGGGCCATTCGCAAGGCTGCCCAGGGGCTGGATGTTCAGGTGCGGCTGACCGGGCCGGTGGCGCTGACCGACGACAATTTCCGCACGGTGGCCGAGGGCGTGGGTATGGCCTCGCTGCTGTCGTTGTCGCTGATCTGCGCGTTGCTGCTGCTGGGCTTGGGCTCCCTGCGCATGGCCGGTGCGGTGCTGCTGACCTTGCTGGCGGGGTTGGTGCTGATTTCGGGCTTTGCCGCTGTGGCGGTGGGGGTGCTGAACCCCATTTCCGTGGCCTTCGTCGCTTTGTTCGTGGGGCTGGCGGTGGATTTCGGCATTCAGTTCACCATGCGCTTTCGCGACGATCTGTTCCGCGAATACCATGGCGACCGGGGCAACGGCGACCGGGCCATGGCCCAATGCGCGCCGGCCATCGTCCGGCCCCTCAGCGTGGTGGCTGCGGCCACTTCCATCGGCTTTCTGTCCTTCCTGCCCACCGCCTATGTGGGGGTGTCGCAATTGGGGCTGATCGCGGGACTAGGCATGATCATCGGCCTGATGGCCACCTTGACCCTATTGCCCGCCTTGCTGTCCCTGGTGCCGTCGCCGCCGGAACGCGAACCGCCCGGCTTCACCCGCCTAGCGCCGCTGGAGCAGCACATGCGCCGTCACGGCGTGGGCGTGTTGGCGGGCATCGCCATGCTGGCACTGGTGGCGTCCACGGTGGCGCCCAAGCTGGCCGTGGATTTCGACCCCCTGCATTTGCAGGATTCCAAGGCGGAATCCGTGGCCACCTTCCGCGATCTGGCCGCCAGCCCCGAGACCAATCCCTATGTGCTGAACGCCCTGGCGCCGTCCTTGGCTGAAGCGGACATAATGGCGGCGCGGCTATGGGGTGGTCCCGTCGCCTATGCCATGACCCTGTCCAGCCTGATCCCCGAGGGGCAGGCGGAGAAGCTGGCGATCCTGGACGACCTTAACCAATTGATCGGCCAAAGCCTGCATCCTGCCTTTCCGGCAGCGCCGCCCAGTGCCGCCGAGACCCGACGGGCCGTGGCCGAGACTGCGGCGCGGCTGGGGCCCCATCCCCTCGCCACCACCCTGCGCAGCTTGTTGGAGCGGGGCCGCACCGAGCAGTTCGAGCATATGGTGACGGCCAGCCTGCCCGGCCTGTTGGCCTTCCTGCGCATTTCGTTGGAGGGCGAGGAAATCACCGCCGCCACCCTGCCGCCCGAACTGGTGCGCGACTGGATCGGCACCGGCGGCGAGGCGCGGGTGGAAATCCATCCCGCCGGCGATTTATCGGCCCAGGGTGCCATGGCGGATTTCGTGGCGGCGGTGCGCGTGGTGGCGGGCGGCGTGTCCGGCCCGCCGGTGGCCATCATCGATAGCGGCGGCATGGTCATGGCTGCCTTCGTCCAGGCCGGGCTGTACGCCCTGGCCGCCGTGCTGGTGCTGCTGGGTGTGGTGCTGCGGCGGCTGGGCGAGATATTGCTGGTGTTGGCACCCCTGGCCGTGGGCGGCATGTTCACCATGGCGGCCATGGTGGCGTTGGGCGTGCCGGTCAATTTCGCCAACATCATCGCCTTCCCGCTGCTGCTGGGCATCGGCTGTGCCTACAACGTCTATTTCGTGCTGAACTGGCGGGCCGGCATGGGCTTGCTGTTACCCTCGGCCACGGCGCGGGCGGTGCTGTTCAGCGCGTTGACCACCGGCGTGGCCTTCGGCGCCCTGGCGTTGTCGCCCCATCGTGGCACCGCCTCCATGGGGTTGGTGCTGATGGTGTCGCTGGCGCTGATGGTGCTGACCTCGTTCATCATGCTGCCCGCCGCCTTCGCCCTGATGGAGCGGCGGCGGTGATGCTGTTCATCCCTGGGGGCAGCGCCACCGCCGTTACCGTGCCGCTCTGGTCTGGGCGTACTTTACTCGGAGGCGGCTTCCGGGCGGGCCCGGCGCTTGACCGTCTTCGGATCGCAGGTGATGGGGCGGTAGATTTCCACCCGCGCATCCGGCTCCAAAGCGGCATCCAGCGTGACCACTTTGCCGTAGATGCCGACCGTCTGAGTGGACAAGTCGATATCGGGGCATTGCTTCAGGATGCCGGATTTTTCGATGGCGTCCTTGACCGTGCTGCCCTCGGGCAGGTCAACGGTCAGGAACGTTTGCTTCTGGGGCTTGGCGTAAACCACACCGATTTTCATAGTCTTATTCCCTTAGCCCACGCAATGGGCGCCGCCCATGGAAATTTCCTTGCCGGCCCGCAGGTCCAGCAGGCGCTTGCACACCAGCAGCAAGCCGGTGGCGAGGAAGCCGCCCGGCGGCAGAACCGCCAGCAGGATGCCGGTATCGGCGGGCAGCACGCGCATTTCCATGAATTTGAACGCCGGGCCCATGAGCAGGGCGGCGTCGGCGAACAGGGTGCCGTTGCCGACGATCTCACGGGCGGCGCCGATGGTGGTCAGCGCGATGGTGAAGCCCAATCCCATGAACACGCCATCGGCCAGGGACGGCAGCACCTTTTCCTTGGCGGCGAAAGCCTCCAGGCGGGCCAGCGGCAGGCAGTTGGACACGATCAGCGGGATGAACAGGCCCAGCACCTTGTACATCTCGTGCATCCAGGCGTTCATGGACAAATCCACCAGCGTCACCATGACGGCGACGATCAGGATATAGACCGGGATGCGCACTTCCTGGGTGATGTAGCCGCGGAACATGGCGACCAGCAGGTTCGACGCCGCCATCACCACCGCCGTCGCCAGACCCATGCCCAGCGCGTTGGTGGCGCCGGTGGTCATGGCCATGGTCGGGCACATGCCCAGCAGCATGCAGAAGACGCCGTTATTGTCCCACAGGCCGTCTTTGGCGATCTTGCCGTATTGGCTCGACATCAGCGTACCTCCAGCAACGTAGCCTTGTTGTGGGCGTAGAAATCCAGGCCCTCGCGGATGGCCTTGATCACGCCGCGCGGGGTGATGGTGGCGCCCGAGAACTGGTCGAACTGACCGCCGTCCTTCTTGACCTTCCACTTTTCCACGGGCGGGGCGCCCAGGGACAGGCCGTTGAAGCGGGTGATCCAGTCGCCCTTTTCGATGTTGATCTTATCGCCCAGGCCGGGGGTTTCCTTATGGGCCAGGGCGCGGACGCCCAGCACCTTGCCCTCGGCATCGACGCCCAGCATCAGCTTCATCTCGCCGGCATAGCCCGAGCCGTGGATCTCGTACGCCACGCCGGTGACCTTGCCGGCCTTAATGGCGCGGTAGATGGTCACGTCCTTGCCCCCATGGCCCTGGAGGATCAGCGTGTCCTTGACCGGGTTGTTGTCGTGGATGGCGACCGGGATCACTTGGGAGAGCGAATTCTGCTTGTCTTCAAGCGCGCGGGCGGCGATGGGCTCGAGCGTCACCTGATCGGTGGCGGCCAGCACGATGCCGAAGCCCAGGCAGAAGGCACCCAGGATGCCCGCATGGATATGAATGCGGCTCATTATTCCCCCTTCAACGGCAGAGGCTGGCCCTTGCGGGTGCGACCGAACATGCGCGGGCGGAAGTGCTGGTCGATGATGGGCGTCAGCGAATTCAACAGCAGCACGGCGAAGGCCATGCCCTCGGG
>JACMKT010000069.1 GCA_014380005.1 Rhodospirillales bacterium | reverse complement strand
TGGGTCGCAAGACCGGTCGTGGCTTCTACGACTACTCCGGCGAAAAGCCGGTGCCGACCCGCTAACGGCAGCCTCCTCCAGGGCAACCGAACGAACCGAACCCCCCGCGCCCGTCCAGGCGCGGGGGTCTTCGTTTGGGGGTAAGAACGGCTCCCACCGACTGCGCGGACCCACAGGGGTATCCCCCCTCATCGTCATGCCCGGACTTGTTCCGGGCATCCACGCGTCAATGTTTAGAGCGTTGTTTCAAATTGATTTTATGCGGGTCCGCATGGGTGGCCGGGACAAGCCCTGCCATGACGGCAAGGGGAGGCGGTATGATGATGCGCTAACCGGGGCGCTTAATTGTTCAACAGCCGCAACGGCGCCGGCAGGATGGTGAAGGCCTCACCGGGCAAGTCCACTTCCACCGCTTCGTCGGCGGCGAACAGCAGGACCATGGCGTCGCGCAGGTGCTCGATCTTAATTCCGGTATCGGCGACGAAGCTGGGGGTGATGACCGGCAGGGCGACCAGTTCAGACGCCAGATGTTCGGCGGTGGCTTCGTCCAGGGCGCGGCGGAACAAATTCACATAGCGGGCGTGGATGAGGCGGGTGGCATCAAACAGGGCCGGCATGCGCTTCAGCACGCCGCGCGCCTTGCCCAGGTAATAGGCGATCCAGGCGCCGTCCTCGCCTTCGCAGGCGGCGGCCAGGGCGTGGATGAAGCCTTCCTCGGTGCGGCCTTCGGGGGGCAGTACATGGACCATGGGCGCCCCGGCCCAGCACGGCAGGACCGAGGCCAGCAAGGCGGCGATCTGGGCGTTGCGGGCCGCCAGCGGCGCCATCTGAATGAAATCCACCAGGGCCATGGCTGATTGCGGCAGGCTGGGCGGGTTGGCGTGGCGTGCCGCCCATTCCACCACCGCCTGGCGCGAGGGCTGATCGGCGAAGGCCTGGGGCGGGTCGAAGCGCGACGCGGTTACCGCGTACAGGCGTTCCACCAGATCGGGCATGTCCTCGGGCGTGGTGGCATGGCTGCCGGCCAGCAGCTTGAGGGCACGGGATTCGCTCCACATCAGCCGGTGCTGGGTGGGGTCCAGGTCAAGGCGCGGGCCGTTGGGGCCGGTCAGATCCGCCGGCAGCACATGGGCAAGGCTTCCCCAGCAGGTCAGCCGCGCCAGGACCCAATCGGCGCCCGGATGGTCGCGGCGTTGCCAGCGTTCGGCCAGGATCGAGCAGCCGTCCAGCAACCCGGTCAGGAAATCCTCGACATGCGCGTCCATCTTCCCCTCACCCGGCCAAGGTCTGCCGACTTGTAAGGCATTCCTTGGCGCTCGGCCACCGTTTAGGCAGGGGGGAAGGTCAGAACATATAACGCAGGCCGGCGGTGACTTCGTGCAGGCGAATATTGGCCTCGCTGGCATCAGCCGGGCTGCTCACGCCGCCCTGAATCCCCTCGCCCGCATCGGTACCCGCGCGGCCCAGATCGGTGTAACGATAGCCGACATCGAACATCAACTTGTTTTTGATGACCATGATGCCGGTGCCGGCGGCCAGCGACCACGCGAAATCGGTCCGGTCCCCACTCGGCAATTTGGCGGGGCCGCTGGAATCTGTGTACTCCACGCTGCCGAACTGATTATGCGAGACGCCGATGCCGGCGCCCACATAAGGGTGGAACACACCCATCTTGGTTTTGGTTAGGCCGCGAATGTCCACATAGCCGTTGACCATACCGGTCACCGCATCGAGATCCTGCTGAAGGTGGCCTCCAGTGCTGTCAGTGCCTTCGAAGCGGTAGCCGCTGCGATAGGTGATCGTGGCCTCGGTGCGCAGCCACGGCTTGACCTGATAGCCCACGCCCACACCGATGGCGCCGCCATCACCCAGATCGCCCTTAAGGCTACAGTCACTGCCCGTGCAGTCCTTTTTCAATTCAGTATCGCCGCCCCAGCCATAGCCGGCATCACCGCGCACATACCATTGGCCGGCTTCAGCGTTGGCGCTCGCCAGAGTGCACATCACCATGGCGGCAGCAAAAAATACCCGCTTCATACATCCTCGCTTATTACGCGAGCCCATTCCCATGGGGTGTATACCTTAGGACTGCACCGCCCGCAATCATTGGGTGTAGCCCACCAACGGCAGGCTTGGCGTCAGCGGGGCGCGCTGCCCACATGACGGCCATGGCCTTTGCGGAGAGTCCCATGCGTCCCCCAGTCATCCTTGCCGTGCCGCTGCTGGCCTGCGCCTTGGCGTCCTGCCAGATGGTGCCGGCCACCGGGCAGCAGGGCTTCAACATCGTGCCCCCTGCCCAGGAAGCCCAGATGGGGGCCGAGGCCCATCCCGATATCCTCAAGGAATTCGGCGGCGCCTATGACGATCCCGCATTGCAGGCCTATGTGGCCGGCATCGGCCAGCGCCTGGGCCAAGCCAGCGCCACCCCCGCTGCCGACTTCCGGTTCACCGTGCTGGACAGCCCCATCGTCAACGCCATGGCCTTGCCCGGCGGCTATGTGTATGTGACGCGCGGCCTGCTGGTGCTGGCCGGTAACGAGGCCGAACTGGCTGGTGTGCTGGCTCACGAAATCGGCCACGTCACCGCGCGCCATAGCTCGCAACGCATCAGCCGGGCGGCGGTGGGCGATTTGCTGGCCGGGGTGGTCGGCGCGGTGGTCGGCGTGCCGGGGGTGGGCGATATCGCTCAGATGGGGGCGGGGGCTTATTTGCAAAGCTTCTCGCGCGACCAGGAATCCCAGGCCGACCAATTGGGCATGGCAACCATGGCCCAGGCCGGCTATGACCCCCACGCCATGGCCAGCTTTCTGGACAAGCTGGCCCAGCAATCGCGGCTGGAGGCGGTGCTGGCCGGGCGCTCTCCCGATTCCACGGATCAGTTCAATTTCATGGCAAGCCATCCGCGCACCAAGGAACGGGTCCAGGCGGCGGCGGCCACCGCTGGCGCGGCGCGCGGCGGTGCGTTGGGCCGCGATGAATTGCTGAGCCATGTGGACGGAATCACCTATGGCAGCGACCCCAAGCAAGGCATCATCCGCGAGCGGGTCTTCCTGCATCCCGATCTGGGCATCCGCTTCGAAGTGCCCAACGGCTTCACCCTGGTCAATGGCGAGGACACGGTGATTGCCAGTTCGCCCCAGGGCGGCGCCATCCAGTTCGACACCGATCAGGGCGGCGGCGGCATGACCGCTTACCTGGGCCAACGCTGGGGCGCCAAGCTGCGGCTCAGCGGGGTGGAGGCTATTGATATCAACGGCCTGCCCGCCGCCACCGCCAAGGCACGGGTGCAGTCGGAATCCGGGCCGGCGGATGTGCGGCTGGTGGCGGTGGATGGCGGCGGCACGGTGTACCGCTTCCTGTTCCTCTCGCCGGCCAATGATGCCAGCTTTGACGAGTCCTATAAGCGCACCACCTACAGCCTGCGCCGCCTGACGCCCGAGGACCGTGCCGCCATCCGCCCGCTGAAGGTCAAGGTGGTCACGGTCCGGCCCGGTGACAGCGCGGATTCCCTGGCCGCGAGCATGGCGGTGCCCGATCACAAGGCGGAACGCTTCCGCGTGCTGAACGGTTTGGGCGGCGGGGAAAATCTGCCGGCCAAGGTCAAGCTGGTGGTGGAGGGTTAGCCGCATTATCCTTTGGCGCGTATGCCATAACGCAGTTGCGCGCCCATGACCGTCACCCGCCGCCAAGCCCTTGCCGGCCTTACCGCCAGCCTTGCTTTGACCTCGTGCCAAGTGGCGCCGGGCACCGGCAAGTCCGGCTTCAATTTGTTGAACGAGGATGACGAGCGCAAGCTGGGCCGCGACACCCACCCGCAGATCGTCAAGGAATTCGGCGGCATCCACGACGACCCGGCGCTCGGTGCCTATGTGGCCGGCATCGGCCACCGTCTGGTCAAGGTATGCGAAACGCCCGCCGCCCAGTTCCGTTTCACCGTGCTCAACAGCCCCATCGTCAACGCCATGGCCCTGCCGGGCGGTTACATCTATGTCACCCGTGGTCTGCTGGCCCTGACCGGCAATGAGGCGGAAATCGCCGGAGTGGTCGGGCACGAAATCGGCCATGTGCTGGCGCGCCACACCGCCGAACGGGTCAGTCAAGCCCAGGCCACCAATGTGCTCAGCGGCGTGCTGGGTGTCATCGGCGCGGTGGCCGGCATTCCCGGTGTGGGCGACGTGGCCCAGATGGGGGCCGGGGCCTATCTGCAAAGTTTCTCACGCGACCAGGAAACCGAGGCCGACCATCTGGGCCTGCGCTATCTGTCGCGGGCCGGCTGGCATCCCCATGCCATGGTCAGCATGCTGGAACGGCTGCGCGATCAGGCCCGGCTGGAGGCGCTCATGGCGGGCCGTTCGCCCGACAGCGTGGACAAGATGGACTTCATGGCGTCGCACCCGCGCACCATCGACCGCGTCCATGCCGCCATGACCGAGGCCGCGGGGGCCGCACCGCAAGGGGCGTTGGGAATGGACCCGTTCCTCGACCGGGTGGACGGCTTGGTCTATGGCGACGACGTCTCCCAAGGCGTGGTGCGCGACCGTGTCTTTCTGCATCCCGGCCTGGATTTGCGCTTCGAAGTTCCCGACGGCTTCCGCTTGGTCAATGGCGAAAAGGCGGTGGTCGCCAGCCATGCCTCGGGCGCAGGCATCGTTTTCGACGGCGCCCCGGCGCGCGGCGTGGCGGATATGGCGTCCTATGTCAGCCGGGTGTGGCTGCCGCGCTCCAAGCTGGAGGGCCTGAACTCCCTGGACGTCAACGGCATGCCCGCCGCCACCGCCGTGACCACCGGACGCAACCGCCAGGGCAATGTTCAGGTGCGGGTCGTGGCGATCCGCACCGATGTCGACCACATCCACCGCTTCACCTTCGTCATGCCGCCCAACCAAATGGCCGCCATGAGCACCGAGTTGAAGCGCACCACCTACAGCCTGCGCCGGTTGAGCGCGGACGACCGCGCCGGCATCCATCCATGGCGCCTGCGCATCCACCGGGTCCAGCCGGGCGACACGGTGGAAAGCCTCGCCAACCGCATGGCGCCGGGTCAGTGGAAGGTGGAGCTGTTCCAGGTGCTCAACGGGTTGCAGCCGGGTGAGAAACTGGAGCAGGGGCGGCGGGTGAAAGTGGTGAGGGGTTAAGACACCTTCAGCCCATTCAGCGCCTCACGGACCTGACTGACCGCGCTTTGCATGTCGGTCTGGAAATTGGCCAGGGTTTCGCGGGCGCGGAAGGCCTGATGGGCGGGCAGGTGGCGCATGACCTGTTCGGCGGAAGCTTGGCTGCCGGCCAGTCCGGCCTCCACCGCGTCGATGACGCCCGAGGCCTCGCGCACTGGGGCGGCGGCGCCGTGGGCCATGGCTTGGGCGTCCACGGCCGCCAGCAGATGGCCCAAAGCGGTGACGGCATTCTTCAATTGCGGGCCGGCGGGCGACACCGCCACGGCGGCGCCTTGCTCCGCCGCATTGTCGTTCAGGGCGCGCACGGCGCTGACCATGGTCTGCAATTGGGCGGCCAGGGGATGCTGGTCGCCGCGCTGGCGGTCGCGCTCTAGGTCGGGATGTTCGGATAGGGCGGTGGCGCGGCGTTCAGAATCCTCGGGGACCTGATCTGCCGATGCGGTGGTCGCAGCCGCTTCCGAGGCGGGCGACAGCGAACTCAGGAATGAGGCAATTTTGCCGATTGCCATGGTAAATCAGTCCCCAAAACGCGTTCCCAACGCGCTGGTATGCCCAGTCCCGGTGTCCACTATAAGGCCACAACGCCTTCGGGAACAATCCCCGCCTATGCGCAGGCAAAATCAGGATTAATCCAGCCGGCGGCCCGTGAACGGATTCCACCGCTTGGCCGCCAGCACGGCCCAGGCCGTGGGGGCAAGATGGGGGCGGCGGAAGTAAAGGAAGTCGTCGGTCTTGCTGTCTGGGCTGAGGGCCAGCCCGGTGGTGAGTGTGGCCGTGCTGGTGGCCCACACATAGCCGGTGGGGCTGAACTGGCCGGCCAGCAAACCAAGCAGGCGGTCGGCATCGGCTTGGCGGCCCATGGCGGCGTAGGCCAGCGCTGCCTGGGCGGTGCCTTCCCACCAGATGCCGTCGCGGTCGTCGTTGAAGTCGAAGCCGCCGTTGTTGCCGTGGGCGTGCTCGGCAGAGGCCACGGCTTGGCGCCATTGCGCGGGCGCATTGTCCAGCAGCAGCGGCCAGAGTTGGGCGTCCAGGCCCGAGGTGGCGCGGTTGGGAGTGACTCCATCGGGCAGGGTGCCGGTGAGGAAATGGCCGTTCTCGAACTGGCGGGCGACGAAGCCGCGGGCGGATTGGGCAGGCGTGGTCCATGCCAGCCAATGGAACAGGGCGGCGGCATCCACATTGTGCTCGGTGGATTTCCAGCCCAACACTTGCGTGCCGGCGCCATCGCCATGGATGCCGCCGGTGAAGCCGCCGGTGGGGCTGGCGGTGTGGTCCGCCAGCCAGCGGGCCAGGATTTGTGCGCCTTGGGTGAAGCGGGGCTCGGACAGCGTCATCAGGGCAAGACCGGCCCAGGCCACGTTGCCGGTGGCGGTGCCCACCTGCATGGGATCTTCGGCCCAGCGTCCGGCTTTGGCATCCCACCAGCCATGGGGCTGGGGCGTGCCGGTTTGCGGCCCGGCGCGATAGGCGTTGCGCAGGCGGCCTTTGGCCCCGGCCCGGTCTTGGGTGGCGGCGGCCAAAAGCGCTTCGCCCAGGCGCAGGGCTTGAGGATGTTTGCCGCAGCTTTCCAGGGCGATGATCGCCAGGGCGTTGTCATAGGTGAAGGCGGCCCCGGCCAAGGCGGGTTCGGATTCGGCTTGATCATAGCTGGGCAGGAAAGCGGGGCCGCGTCCCGGTACGGAATCCACGCGGGCGGCCAGGGCGGTGCAGCCTTGCCCGGCCACATCCGCCAGGGCGGCGCCCGGCCACGCCAAGCAGAACATCGCAGCGCTGATCCATCGTTGCATGGTCATCTCCCTCACCATGCTATGATGCCTGCCTGTTTCCACCGGAGCCAGCCCCACCGGAGCCAGCATGGATCCCTTCAAGCCCTATCAGCCCCGCTTGCGCCAAGCAGCCCCGCCCAAGCTCACCGTCGAGAGCGCCCAGGCCGTGGCGTTCAAGGCGCTGGCCTTCATCGCCGCAGACGATGCCATGCTGTCAGGCTTCGTCACCGCCACCGGCTGCGGCCTGGACGAGATCAAGGGCCGTTTGGCCGAGGACGGCTTCCTGGGTGCCGTGCTGGACTTCCTGCTGGGCGACGAACAGGCGGTCATCGCCTTTGCCGAGGACGAGGGCTTTCACCCCGATACGCCCATGCTGGCGCGCATGAAGCTGGGGTGAGGAAGGGGGCAGGCTCCCTGTCTACTCCCTCACCGTCATGCGCGGGCTTGTACCACGGCTGTCCGGTTTAATTTCCCGTGTGACCTGGAACGGCAGGGGCAGCGTGCCTTTGCGGCCCCGTCGTCAAAATTGGACACGGTTAATTCACCACAGAGACACAGAGGCACAGAGAGACTTTGCCAGACGGAGCCCGAATTGGGTTCCGCCAGACGGATATCTCTGTGTCTCTGTGTCTCTGTGTCTCTGTGTCTCTGTGTCTCTGTGTCTCTGTGGTTCATCTAACAACGTTTGCCAGAGTGTAAGTGCCTGAAGGAAAAATCCTATTCGGCGCCACGCATAGGAAGATTGGACACGAATGAAAACGAATAAGAACGAATTCCAGGTGCACCGCCGGGGTCGCCTGTCCTGACCCATTCGTATTCATTCGTGTCCAATTTCAAGGCATAGGCCGCTCTCACTGCCGTCATACAGTGCGCGTTAAATTAAACCGGACAGCCATGGGTCAAGCCCGGCCATGGCGGCAAGGGGAGCTGGCATCGATGATGCGCTAACCGTGTTGCTTTCCAGAGCGCGAAGGTAAGCGCCCCTCAGCCCCACAGCAACATCTAATCCACTGTCAATCCAAGCGGAACCACGCTATGATGGCCCCCGTGTCCGCCCGTGACGGACAGAACGGAGTGAGCCGGTGCTACCAACACCGACCCACTCCTAACCACCACCCTGTGATGGAGTCACAAGGCAATGGCTGACGTTCACTATATCTCATCTTCCGCGATTTCCACAGCACCACCGCTTTCAAGGGGCGCTGGCTGGGGTATAGCGGCTGGGGGCTGAAGGGCAGGCGCCGGCGGGTCGGGTTATTTGCCGCTCTGGCCCGACCCGCGCTGGCGCCGCCCTTCGGTCCCTGGCCGCTTTTCGCGGCCCCACGACATTCACCCCACCATACCTAGCGCATGGCAGCGGAAGCGCTGTCACAGGGCCGGGCGCGGTGCGGCTGCCTGTGATGCCGCCATGACCTAGGGCGTTCACCTTAGGCCGGTGCAATCCTGACCCTTGTTCAGATTGTCGCCAGACGAGGAGGGCGTATTCTAAAGCGCGCAATCACTCGGAGGAGAAAACAATGACAGCCATGCTCTCGTTAGTTAGCGACTCCGCCGAGCCGTTTTTTGCCATCCCCATCCCTCCCGGCCTTGATCCCGTGGCACGGAATTGGATCGCCGCCCATGTCCATCAAGGCGTCATGGTCCTGCTGCCCGGCGAGGCCCTGTTCGCCGAGCCCCAGCGGGCCGACGATTTCGCCACCCATCTGGGTGCCGCCTGGGCTGTCTCGGACGAGGAATAGTGGGCCGAGGAATAGTGGGCCGAGGAATAGTGGACCCAAACACGCGGAAGGCCCGACCATTGCGGGCCGAGCCTTCCGTGGGACAATCCGGTTTAGCTTTCGCTATCCCTCGTCATCCTGTCTTTACATATGGGGCCGCCATGAACCGGCGCCATGCCTCGGATGGCATACCTAATTCCGGCTAGAGCGGCGTGCGTCAAATCTGACGCGCGGCGCGACCAGCGGCCATTGCGGCCGCGGCCAAGCAGGCGGAGCCTGCGCCCGGCGAGGGCTGACATAAAGACTAGTGCCGGGTGGGTTTGGATACCCCTTCCAGGGCATGCTCCGCCGCATTTTCGTCCTGGCCCTTGCCGGCCAGATCGCCCAGCGAGACGATGCCCACCAAGCGCTTGTCGTGGTTCAGCACGGCCAGCCGGCGGATTTGTTTTTGCGCCATCAGATCCGCCGCTTCCGTGGTGTCCTGGTCGTCGAAGCAATAGACGATGTGCTCGGACATGGCGTCGCGCACCTTGGCGGTGTTGGGGTCCTTGCCCTCGCAGACCGCGCGCACGGTAATGTCGCGGTCGGTCAGGGTTCCCACCAGCCGGTCGTTCTCACCCACCGGCAGGAAGCCGGTATCTTGTTCGCGCATCAGCCCGGCGGCCTCGCGCAGGGTCATGTCCGGATTGATCAGTTTGACGTCCTTGCTCATGCATTGTTGGACCTGCATGGGTTCCTCCATGTGCAATCCGCCCGAAGCGGGCGACCAGTCTTGATAATGGCCCCTCCGGTCCCGCCCCCGCGCGCAACCCATCTGGATTATCTCAAGCGTGGTAACGCTTGCCCGCATAGGCTGAAATGCCGTAATTATGTGCATAATGGCGCCGACGCTCAAATAGAGTGCAATTCCGGGGGCGGAAGGCGGCGCCGGCCAGGGGGGTCGCATGTCTAAAGGGATGGTCTTTGCCGAGAAACGGGCTCCGGCAGACAACGCTCAAACTCCGCTGGGGCCGCCTTGGACCATCCTGATCGTCGATGACGACCCGGAAGTGCATTCCATCACCAAGCTGGCGCTGCGCAACTTCACCTTTGCCGGGCGCCCGGCCCGCTTCCTCGACGCCCATTCGGCGGCGGAAGGCAAGCGCGTGATCGCCGAGGAACCCGATATCGCCCTGGTCCTGCTGGACGTGGTGATGGAGACCGACGATGCCGGCCTGCGGCTGGTGGAACATGTGCGCAAGGAATTGCGCAACCGCCGCATCCGCATCGTGCTGCGCACCGGCCAGCCCGGTCAGGCGCCGGAAAAGGATGTCATTACCGCCTATGACATCAACGACTACAAATCCAAGACCGAGCTGACCCAGGACCGCCTGTTCACCACGGTGGTCGCCGCCTTGCGCGCCTATGAGGACATCATGGCGCTGGAGATGAACCGGCGCGGTCTGGAAAAAATTCTGGAAGGCTCGACCCTGCTGTTCCAGTTGCGGTCCCTGCAAATGTTCACCGCCGGCGTGCTGACCCAAATGTCGGCCCTGGTAGGCTGCCGCGAGGACGGCTTGCTGTGTGTGGTGGAAGACGAAACCGCCGCCGACGCCGCCCAGCGCATCACCGTGCTGGCCGGTTCGGGCCGGTACGAGGATTGTGCCGGCCGCGCGCTTGCCACCACCGCCGATTCTACTATCGCCGCCACCATCACCGCCGTGCTGAGCGAGCGCCGCTCGCGCTTCGAGGCCAATTATCTGTGCCTGTACCTGCACAGCCCCAGCTACCGCGACCTTGCCATCTTCCTGCCCACCAGCCGCCCCATCGGCGAGGTGGAGCGCCAGTTGATCGAAGTGTTCGGCGGCAAGGTGGCGTTGGGTTACGACAACGTCCATCTGATCCAGGCGCTGGAAGACCGGCTGCAACACCTCAAGCGGTCCGAGGAACGCTACGCCCTGGCGGTCAAGGGCGCCAACGAGGCGCTGTGGGATTGGCTGGTGGATGCGGACACCATCTATTTCAGCCCGCGCATGGAAGAAATCCTGGGCGTCGCCGCCGGCAGCCTGAACGGCGCCACCCAGACTTGGCGCCGCCATGTCCACCCCGAGGACCGCGCCTTGCTGCAGGCCGGGATGGACGAAGCCACCGCCCATGGCAGCGAGACCCTGGATCTGCAATTCCGCATGCGCCACCTGTCCGGTCAGGATTTATGGGTGCGCATGCGCGGCGTCATCGCCTATGACGACCAGGGCAGGCCCCAGCGTCTGGTGGGTTCCCTGGGCGACGTCACCGACCGCAAGCGCTACGAACAGGAACGCCTGCGCTCCGCCGCCGCCGAGGCCGCCAGTGTGGCGAAATCGGAATTCCTGGCGGTCATGAGCCACGAAATCCGCACCCCCATGAACGCCATCCTGGGCATGATCCGCCTGCTGCTGGACACCCAGCTCAGCGAAGTGCAGCGCGATTATGCCGAGACGGTGCTGTCCTCGGGCGAGGTGCTGCTGGGCATCCTCAACGACATCCTGGATTTGTCGCGCATCGAGGCGGGCAAGCTGGAGCTGGAGAAGATCGCCTTCGACCTGCCCAAGGTGGCCGACAGCGTGGTCCATCTGATGTCGCCTCGGGCCAAGGAAAAGGATCTGCGGCTGCTCATTGAGCTGGCCCCCCATCTGCCGCCCCGCGTCACCGGCGACCCCACCCGCCTGCGCCAAGTGCTGCTGAACCTGCTGAGCAACGCCATCAAATTCACCGAAACCGGTTCGGTCACCTTGAAGGTGTGGCCGGAAGCGGTGACCGACGGCAAGGCCACCCTGCGCTTCGAGGTCAGGGACACCGGCATCGGCATCAGTCCCGAAGCCCGCGAGCGCCTGTTCAACAATTTCGTCCAGGCCGATGCCTCCATCACCCGGCGCTTCGGCGGCACCGGATTGGGCTTGGCCATTTGCCAGAATCTGGTCCGCGTCATGGATGGCGACATCGGTGTCACCAGCGCCTCGGGCGAGGGCAGCACCTTCTGGTTCAACATCCGTCTGCCCTTGGCCGAAGCCGCCGAGGAACAGCGCGCCGCCCCGGCAGCGGTGCGGGCCGACAAGCCGCTGCATCTGCTGCTGGCCGAGGACAATGCGGTCAATCAGAAGGTCGCCACCCTGATCCTGGAGCGCGGCGGCCACAAGGTCACCCCGGTGGTCAACGGCCTGCAAGCCCTGAAGGCGGTGCAGGAGGCCGATTACGATCTGGTGCTCATGGACATGCAGATGCCCGAGATGGACGGGTTGGAAGCGACACGGCGCATCCGTGCCCTGCCGCCACCCAAGAGTCTCGTGCCCATCCTGGCCCTGACCGCCAATGCCCTGGCGGCGGAATTCGAACGCTGCATGGTGGCCGGCATGGACGGCTTCGTCACCAAGCCGTTCCAGATCGAGCTGCTGTTCTCGGAAATCGCCCGGATCATGGCCGACAGCAAGCGCACCTCCACCAGCCGCCCGCCGGAAGTGCCGCGCACGCCATCGGTGGACCGCGCCGTGCTGCATGGATTGCACGACCGCTTCAACGCCCAGCAAGTGGGGGCGCTGCTGGCCGATTACCTTGTGGACACGCGGTCCAAGCGGGCCGACATGGCACGGTTCGCGGCAGCCAACGAGCGTGACCGGTTGCAGTCCAATGCCCATGATCTGAAGGTCAATTCGGCCAATTTCGGCCTGCTGTCCCTGCGCAATCTGGCCGAAGCCATCGAGCTGTCGTGCCAGGACGGGCGCTGGATGGACGCCATCCATCTGCTGGCGGAACTGCCGGGACGGTTGGACGAGACCATCATAGAACTGCGCAAAAATTTCCCGGCGGTGGATGAAGCCATTGGCCGGGTGCTGTTCTCGGGGGGCGACCGATGATCTCGCGCATCAGCGTTTCCGGCAAATTGCTGCTGATCTATGCGCTGGACATGGTGGCGGTGATCTTCCTGGGCTTTTCGCTCGCCGAAGAAAAATACATCGCCATCAATTTCGCCCGCAAGGAACTGGCCGGCACCGCCTATATCGAGGCCGCGCGCGACAATCTGTTCGCCATTGCCGATTATAAGCCGGGCAGCCAAGCCAAGGCGGCTTTGCTGACCGCCATGGCCGATCTGGAACGGGCAGAGCAGGCCCATGGCGACGGCATGTCCAGTTCTGCGGCGACCGATGCCGCCCTGGCCGAAGGGCGCCGTCTGGCCGAAATGCCGCCCGACCGGCTGAACGAAAGCGCCGCCGCCGCCATCGCCGCCACGCGGCGGGTCATCGCGCGGGTGGGCGACCAGTCCAATCTGATCCTGGACCCCGATCTGGACAGCTATTATTCCATGTCGCTGGTGCTGCTGCGCTTCCCCGAATTGGTGGATTTGCTGGTCCAAATCCGCACCAAGATGCACAGCCTTGCCGGGCATGGCCATATCGCAGCCGATGACCGCACGGAATTCCTCATCCTGGAAGGCCGCCTGACCAACGTCATCCGCGGTATCGAGGGCGACCGCGCCGCCGGCTATGGCGGCAATCCCGACGGCATGCTGGAACGCGCCCTGCGTCCCGGCTTCGCCGTGCTGGATGGCGCCATGGTCAACATGGTCACCGCCTTGCGCGCCAGCATCATCGACCGTGGCGGTGATATCGACGCCGCCCCGGTGGATCAGGCCATCGCCGAATCCTTGCGCGCCACCCGGGCCATGTGGGTGCAGACCAGTTCGGAACTGGACCGGCTGGTGAAAACCCGCATCGACGGCTTTTTCCACCGCATGTGGCAGCATTTCGCCATGGCCGGCGGTTTGCTCACCATTATCCTGACGTTGGTGCTGCTGGTGTCGCGGCGCATCGCCGTGCCCATCGGCAGGCTGGCCGAGGTGGCGGAACGGGTGCGCCACACCAACGATTACAATCTGCGCGCCAAATGGGACAGCCGCGACGAGATCGGGCGGCTGGTGGACAGCTTCAACACCATGCTGGAGCGGTTGCAGCAGGAAGGTGCGCGGCGCCAGGAATTGGCGGCGCAGACCCGCGCGGCAGAGGCCCAGCGTGATCTGGTGGAGGCCATTCCCACTCCGCTGACCGTGACGCGCCAATCCGACAACGCGCTGCTGCATGTGAACCAGCCGGCCTCGGCCCTGTTGGGCAATGACGGCGAGGAAGACAACCACGCCAACGATTATCTGCCCGATGACGACCGCGCCCGTTTGGTGGAATTGCTCAAGCTGCACGGTGCCGTCAACGAGTTCGAGACCGAGATCACCGCGCGCGGCGGCAAGCGGTTCTGGGCGCTCATGTCGGCCCGCTTGCTCAGCTATCAGGGCGAACAGGCGCTGCTGACCACCATCACCCCCATCACCGAACGCAAGCGCATGGAAGAGGAATTGCGCGCCGCCAAGAACAAGGCGGAAGGCGCGCTGGAGGCGTTGCAGCAGGCCCAGCAAAGCCTGATCCAGGCGGAAAAGATGGCGTCTCTGGGCGGGCTGGTGGCCGGTGTGGCCCACGAGATCAACACCCCCATCGGCATCGGCATGACCGGCGCCTCGACCCTGGCCTCGGAAACCCAGCGCATCACCAAGCTGTATGCCGATCAGGCCATGACCGAGGACGATTTCCAGGACTATTTGGGCGTCGCCACCGAAACCGCGCGCCTGCTGCTGACCAACATGAACCGGGCGGCGGAACTGATCCAAAGCTTCAAGCAGGTGGCGGTGGACCAGACCAGCGCCGAGCGGCGCCGCTTTGACCTGGGCCTCTATATCGAGGAAATCCTGTCCTCGCTGACCCCCACCATCAAGAAGACCAAGCACACCATCACGGTGGAATGCCCCGACGGCATCCAGATGGACAGCTATCCCGGCATCCTGTCCCAGGTGCTGACCAATCTGGTGATGAACGCCCTGACCCACGCCTATTCCGACCACCAGTCCGGCAGCTTGACCATCAAGGTGAAATCCGCCGCCGACAAGGTGGTGCTGAAATTTGCCGATGACGGCAACGGCATTCCGGCGGAGAATTTGAACCGCATCTTCGATCCGTTCTTCACCACCCGGCGCACCAATGGCGGCTCGGGCCTGGGCCTGCACATCGTGTTCAACGTGGTGACCAGCTCGTTGAACGGTCAGGTGGATGTGGCCAGCGAGGTGGGCAAGGGCACCGTCTTCACCCTGACCTTCCCGGTGGTGGCGCCGTTCCCGGCGGCACCGGCCTTGCTTGACGTCTAGGATTGCCTCGGTCTTTCGGCTAGACTGTGCGCTGGGACGTTTGGGGCGTTGGGCGATGATCAAGAGAATGTGCCGGCTGCTGGTGCTGCCGCTACTGCTGGCCGGATGCGGTCCCGAGGACGGCGAAGTCTATGCGCCGCGCTTCGTGGACGCGCCGCCCCAGGCAACCGAGACCCTGGTGTTCGGCGTGCACCCGCTGCACAACCCGCACCGATTGTTCCAGGTCTATCAACCGCTGATCGAACACATCAACCGGGGTTTGACCGGGGTGCGCCTGCGCCTGGAAGCGTCGCGCAATTATGGCGAGTTCGAGAAGAAGCTGACCGGACGAGCCTTCCACTTCGCCCTGCCCAATCCCTACCAGACCGTGATCAGCCGCCAGCTTGGCTATGGCGTGTTCGGCAAGATGGCCGATGACGACCAGTTCCGCGGCATCATTATCACCCGCAAGGACAGCACTATCCAAACCCCCGCCGATCTGCGCGGCAAGGCGGTCAGCTATCCGGCGCCCACCGCTTTGGCGGCGACCATGCTGCCGCAATATTTCCTGCAGCAATCGGGCGTGGACGTGTCCCACGATCTGGACAACCGCTATGTGGGCTCCCAGGAATCGTCCATCATGAATACCTATCTGGGCGACACCGCCGCCGCCGCCACGTGGCCGACGCCATGGCGCGCCTTCGTCAAGGAACGGCCCGAGATCGCCGCACAGCTTGAGGTCAAATGGCAGACCGAGCCCCTGGTCAATAACAGCCTGATCGCCCGTAACGACATGGCGCCGGAATTGGTCGCCAAGATCGGCGCCATCATCTTCGCGCTGGACCGCAGCGAGGAGGGCCGCACGATCCTGGCCCGCATGGAGTTGAGCCGGTTCGAAGCCGCCGACGACCACGCCTATGATCCGGTGGCCGAATTCCTGACCCGGTTCGAGCGGGACGTGCGCCCGGTGAAGGAGGCCCAGCCGTGAAGATGCCCGGTTCGCTCCGCCGCCGCTTCATTCTGGGCATCATCTTGCTCAACGCGGTGCTCATGGGCGCCTTCGTCACCGATCTGGTGCAACGCCAGCGCCGCTTCCTGCACGAGGATAGTATTGCCCACTCGCTTGACCTGATCCAGGGCATTGCCCGCAGCAGCACCTTGTCGGTGTTGGCCGGTGACGTGGTCGGCGCCCAGGAGGTGCTGGTCGCCATCACCGATACCCACGATCTGCGCTATGCTTTCGTGGTGGACGAGGACGGTAAGGTGCTGGCCCATACGGACCGCGCCATGGTGGGCAAACACGTGGCCGATCCGGTCAGTCTGAGCCTGCGCGATGCCGCGCCCAAGGCCGTGGTGCTGGTGGACACTGCTCAGATCATCGATGCCGCCGCCCCCATCATGGAAGGCGAACGCCGGGTCGGCTGGGCACGGGGCGGCATCGGGCAGCAGCAGGCGGCGGACGCCGCCGCCATGGTCGGGCGCAACGGAGTGGTCTATGCCCTGATCGCCATCCTGGCCGGCGGCCTGTTCGCCGCCTGGGTCGCCCGTGGCCTGACGCGCGGTCTGTACGGCCTGTTGGCGGTGGCCGAGGCTACCCGCACCGGCGAGCGCGGACGGCGCGCCGATACCAAGCGCTCGGACGAGGTCGGCTTGCTGGCGGTCGCCTTCAACCGCATGCTCGACAGCATGGCCGATAGCGAAAAGGAACTGCGCGCCCTCAACGAGGAGCTGGAGCGGCGGGTGGAAGCGCGCACCGCCGATCTTAGCGCCGCCACCGAAGCGGTGCGCAAGAACGAGGTCATGTTCCGTGGCCTGTTGGAATCCAGCGCCGATGCGGTGGTCATCGTCGATGAAAGCGGCGCCATCGTGCTGGTCAATGCGGAATGTACCAAGGTGTTCGGCTATGAACGCTCGGAACTGATCGGCCAGAAGGTCGAAATGCTGATCCCCAGCCGCTTTGCCGACCATAGTGGGTTGCGCCATGCCTATTGCGATGCCCCGCGCATTCGCCCCATGGGCGTCGGGCTGGAGGTGCTGGGTCAGCGTAAGGACGGCACCGTATTCCCCGCCGAAGTCCGCCTGAGCCCGCTGCACACGGAAGACGGCCTGATCATTTCTGCGGTGGTGCGCGACATCACCGAGCGCAAGCTGGCGGAAGACCGCCTGCTCCAGAGCGAGCAGAAATACCGCCTGCTGCTGGAAAACCTGCCCCACCGGGTGTTCTTCAAGGACCGCGATTCGGTTTTCCGTACGGTCAATCCGGCCTTCGCTCGATTGTTCGAGCGCCCGCCCGAGGATTTCGTCGGCAAGACCGATTTCGACTTCCAGGACCGCTCGCGTGCTCTTCATATCCAGGAACTCGATCGGAAGGTCATGTCCGCCGGCGTCACGCTGGATTTCGACGAGGAATTCCTGCAAGACGACGAACTGCGCATCTACCACACCCTGAAGGCGCCGGTGCGCGCCGATAGCGGCGAGATCATCGGCCTGCTGGGCATTTCCTGGGACATCACCGACCGCAAGCGGGCCGAGAACGCTTTGACCGGGGCTACCCGCAACGCCGAGGCGGCCAATCGTGCGAAAAGCGACTTCCTGGCCAATATGAGCCACGAAATCCGCACCCCCATGAACGCGGTCATCGGCCTCGCCCATCTGTTGGCCCAGACTCAGCTGGACCCGCGCCAGCAGGATTACCTGACCAAGATCCGCAGCTCGGCCAATTCGCTGCTGGCCTTGCTCAACGACATCCTGGATCTGTCCAAGGTGGAATCCGGCAAGCTGGAGCTGGAATCGCGGCCCTTCCGCCTGGACGAGCAATTGCGCAATCTCGCCACCATCCTGTCCACCAATGCCCAGTACAAGGACATCGAGGTGCTGTTCCGCGTCGATCCCGCCGTGCCAGCGGATTTGGTCGGCGATGCGTTCCGTCTGCAGCAGGTGCTCATCAATCTGGGCGGCAACGCCATCAAATTCACCGAAGCGGGCGAAGTGGTGGTGTCGGTCACCCCGGTGGAGCTGTCGGCGGAACGCGCCGTGCTGCGGTTCTCGTTCCGCGATACCGGCATCGGCATCAGCCCCGACCAGCGCCGCCGCCTGTTCCAGGCGTTCCAGCAGGCGGACAGCTCGACCTCGCGCAAGTTCGGCGGCACCGGGCTGGGCCTCGCCATCAGCAGCCGGCTAGTGCGCATGATGGGCGGCGAGTTGGACGTGGACAGCGTGTTCGGCAAGGGCAGCGATTTCGCCTTCACCGCCACCTTCGGCCGTTCTGCGGCCTCGTCCCTGGTCAGTGCCGCGCCGCGCAACATCCCCACGGGTTTGCGGGTCATGGTGGTGGACGACAACCCCACCGCCCGCGAGGTGATGGAAAGTCTGGTCGCCACCTTCGGCTGGCAGGCCGATGTGGCGGATTCGGGCGCGGCGGCGCTGCGCCTGCTGGAGGCCGCGACGATTCCCTATGACGTGGTTCTGCTGGATTGGAAAATGCCCGGCATGGACGGGCTGGAGACCAGCAAGCGCATCCGCGACGCGACCAGGGACGGCGTACCGCCCATCATCATCGTGGTCACCGCCTATGGCCGCGATGTGGTGGCGCGCACGGGCGGCGCCTCCAACGTCAACGCCATGCTGGTCAAGCCGGTGACCGCCTCCATGCTGTTCGACGAAATCGCCAATCTGTATGACAGCGCCCCGGTGGTGGTGGAGGCAGAGCCCAAGGCCCGCCCGCTGGCGGAACTGCGCCTGCTGGTGGCCGAGGACAACGCCATCAACCAGCAGGTCGTCTGCGAGATGCTGACCCAGGCCGGCGCCACCGTGGTGCTTGCCAATAATGGGCGCGAAGCGGTGGAGATGTTCCGCTGCAACCAGCCCCTCGACGCAGTGCTCATGGACATCCAGATGCCGGAAATGGACGGCTTCACCGCCACGCGGGCATTGCGTGCGGAAGGCGTCAGCCTGCCCATCATCGCCATGACCGCCAATGCCATGGCCTCGGACCGGGTGAATTGCCTGGAAGCGGGCATGAACGATCACGTGGCAAAGCCCCTGGACCCCGACCTGCTGGTGCGGACCATCGCCCAATGGACCAACGGCGCCCATCTGGCACCCGCCGCGCCCATGGTGGAGTGCCCCGATACCCTGCGCATGGATGGCATCGACGTGGCCTCGGTCCTTTGGCGGCTGGGCGGTGACGAGATGGCGGTGAAGCGTTTGCTGCGCGCTTTCGTCCAGCAGGCCCCGGTCAACCTGGATGCCTGCCGGGTGGCGCTGGAGGCGGGTGACGTCAAGGCGCTGACTGCCGCCGCCCATGCCCTGAACGGCATGTCCGGCAATGTGGGTGCACGCGGGGTCAACGGTGCTGCCAGCATGTTGGAAGCGGCGGCACGGGATAACCGCACCGAAACATTGCCCGGTCTGCTGACCGAGTTGCAGCGGGTTGTCGCCGCTGTGGTGGCAGAGATCGAACATTCGGCAGCGGGTTGGGATCAGGCAATTTCCTCGTCCCACGCCGTAGACCCGCTGGCTTTGGGACACAGCCTGACTGAATTGGCCGGGCTGCTGGCCCAGAACAATTTTGCCGCCGCCGATCTGTTCGACCGCATCCGCGTGGATATGGTCGCCATGTGGGGGGCGAAGGCGGTGGAGCCGTTGGCGCACGCCATCGACGGTTTCGACTTCACCGCCGCCCAGCCCATGCTGGCGGAACTGAGCAAGATTTGACCGTTGGGGACGGGGTGATTCTATGACGATTCATAACATGGCAGCCATGTGCGAACCGGCGGTGCCGCGGTCCACCATTCTGGTGGTGGATGACGTGCCGGCCAACATTCAGGTGTTAGCCCAGATCCTCAAGGACCAGTACACGGTGGTCTTCGCCAAATCGGGCGAGGAAGCCCTGGCCATGGCGAAGAAGGTGGTGCCCGACATCATCTTGCTGGATGTGATGATGCCGGGCATGGACGGCTATGCGGTCTGCGCCAAGCTGAAGGCCAGCAGCACCCTGTCCCATATCCCGGTCATCTTCGTCACCGCCATGGGCGAGGTCGAGGACGAGACCAAGGGCCTGGAAGTGGGCGCCATCGACTACATCATGAAGCCGGCCAATCCCGCCATCGTGCGCTGCCGCGTGCATAATCACCTGGAAATGAAGCGCCAGCGCGACTTGCTGCGCCAGATCGCCTTGGTGGACGGCTTGACCGGCATCGCCAACCGCCGCCGCTTCGACGAGGTGTTCGCCGCAGAATGGCGCCGCGCCCAGCGCAAACAGATGTCGCTGTCGCTAATCATGTGCGACGTGGATCATTTCAAAAATTACAATGACCATCGCGGCCATCAGGCGGGCGACGATTGCTTGCGCATGGTGGCGCAAGCAATCGCCACCCAGATAAACCGCCCTGGCGACATGGCCGCCCGCTACGGCGGCGAGGAATTCGTCTGCATCCTGCCCGACACCGATCTGACCGGCGCCCAATTCATCGCTGAAAGCATCCGCACCGAACTGGCCGCCCTGGGCCTGCCCCATCCGGCATCGCCGGTGGGTTCGGTGGTGTCGCTGAGTCTGGGTATCGCCACGGCGGTGCCGGGCCCCGACTGGCCCGCCCATGATCTGATCGCCCTGGCCGATGCCAAGCTTTACGAAGCCAAGAAATCCGGCCGCGACCGCTTCTGCGGCGCCATCATGGAGCAGGCGGGCGCCCCCGACTGACCGAGTGCGCCGGCATAAATTGGAAGTTCCGGAAAAAAGGTTTTCGGGGATTTCCGGGGCCGGTTTGGTGGGTGCCAATTAATGCCAAGTCCCATTGCCCCTCACCCATGCGCGCAGTCGCGCAGCCCGATGGACATGATGGTCCAAGGCTGATCGGCCAGCTTGTTCCAGGCGTAGCAGCGATGGCGACGGCAGAGGACGCTATCCCCGTCCGCGATAGGTCGGCACACCCTGGTCGGGAACCCACAGCCCCGCCGGCGGCGCGCCGGTTTGCCAGAACACGTCGATGGGGATGCCGCCGCGCGGATACCAATAGCCGCCGATGCGCAGCCATGTGGGGGCACAGGCATCCACCAGCCGCTTGGCGATGGACACGGTGCAGGCCTCGTGGAAGGCGCCGTGATTGCGGAAGCTGGACAGGAACAGCTTCAGCGACTTGGATTCCACCAGGGTCTCGTCGGGCACATAGTCGATGACCATGTGGGCGAAATCCGGCTGGCCGGTGATGGGGCACAGCGAGGTGAATTCCGGCGCGGTGAAGCGCACCAGATAGGGCGTGCCGGGATGGGGATTGGGCACCGTCTCCAACATGGCCTCGTCAGGCGATGGAGGAATGGCGGCGTGGCTGCCCAGTTGGGTCAGGTGTTGGTAATCGGCCATGCTATTTCGCGCCCAGCTTCTTCAAGGTATTCGTGGTGCTCTGGCCCTCGACCAGATTGGCAAGAACCACCTTGCCGCCCCATTCCATCACGTCGGCGGCGCCCACCACGGTTTCAACCGTGTAATCGGCGCCCTTGACCAGCACGTCGGGCTTCAGGGTGCGGATCAGTTCCAGCGGGGTGTCTTCGCCGAAGATGACCACCAGATCCACCGAGGCCAGCGAGGCCAGCACGGTGGCCCGCGATGCTTCCGACTGCACCGGGCGGGTCGGGCCTTTCAGCCGGCCCACGGAGGCGTCCGAATTCAATCCCACGATCAGCCGGTCGCAGACCCCCTTGGCTTGGCCCAGCAGCGAGACGTGGCCGGGATGCAGCAGGTCGAAGCAGCCATTGGTGAAGCCGACCTTGTGGCCCTTGCGATGCCAGCGGTCCACCAATTCCTGGGCGGCGTCGGTGCCCAGCACCTTGGTCTCGGCGGACAGGATTTCGTCGTGATGCAGGGCGGTGACCACCTCGGCGGCATAGGCCACGGCGGTGCCCACCTTGCCGACCACGATGCCGGCGGCCACGTTGGCGATGCGGGCACCTTCCAGCAGGCTTGCACCGGACGCCACGGCGGCGGCCAGGGTGGCGATGACGGTATCGCCGGCGCCCGAGACGTCGAACACCTCACGGGCTTCGGCGGGCAAATGGTCGATCTGGCCGCTATCGGTGATCAGGCTCATGCCGTCCTGGCTGCGGGTGACCAGCACCCCGTGGACGCCGCAGGTGTCGATCAGCAGGCGGGCGGCGGTCACCACCGCCTCGTCGCTGTCGGTGGGCAGGCCGGTGGCTTCGTGGAGTTCCTTGCGGTTGGGCGTCAGCAAGGTGGCGCCCCGGTATTTGCTGTAATCGGTGCCCTTGGGATCGACGATCACCGGCTTGCCGGCGGCGGTGGCCCGCGCGATCAACTCGCCCACCACGCCGTCGGACAGCACGCCCTTGCCGTAATCGGACAGCACCACGGCGCCGGCCTGGGCGATCAGGCTGCCGGCGCGGGCCAGCACCTGATCACGGCTCAGCTTGGACAGGGCCGCACGGGTCTCGCAATCGGCGCGCAGCAATTGCTGGGATGAGGCGAAGAAGCGGGTCTTGATGGTGGTCTGGCGGCCGTTCTCGATGACCAGACAGGGGTCGATGCCGTCATGCTCACCCAGCAGCCGGCCAACCTCGCGCCCGGCATCGTCGTCGCCCACCACGGCGACAAAGGCCGGGGCGGCGCCCAGCGCCACCAGATTGCGCACCACATTGCCGGCACCGCCTAGCATGGCGGTCTCACGCTCGATGCACAGCACCGGAATAGGCGCCTCGGGCGAGATGCGGTCCACGGCGCCATAGACGAAGCGGTCCAGCATGGCGTCGCCGATACACAGCACCGGCGTGCCCTTGAGCCCGTCCACCCGTTCGACCAATGCGGAGATTTCCGTCATGCCAAATACCCTGTTCAAAGCCTTGGGGTCGGTTACCGCAGGGGCGGCGGGGATGCAAATCATTTCCTGTTTCAGGAAATGAGA
>JACMKT010000068.1 GCA_014380005.1 Rhodospirillales bacterium | reverse complement strand
GTCCGGTAGTTGATCGTTTCGGGCTTCTTGATCTCGCCATACGACCACGAGCGGATGCGCTCGGGGGAGGCGATGGAAATCCGGATCTGGTCAAAGGCCTGCGTACCGCTCGCCTGACCAAAGATCTTCATCAATTCATTCATGTACCTACTCCCGCGTGGACTCGGGTGCGGCGGGAGAGGAAAATCCCTCTCCCGCCTAGGTTTAAAGGGGTCTTAGAAGTTGCGCTGCGTCAGCTCGACGTTCAGACCGAGCGAGCGCAGTTCCTTGACCAACACGTTGAAGGACTCGGGGATACCGGCCTCGAAGTTGTCGTCGCCGCGCACGATGGCCTCGTAGACCTTCGTACGACCGGAAACGTCGTCCGACTTGACCGTGAGCATCTCCTGCAAGGTGTAAGCGGCACCGTAGGCTTCGAGGGCCCACACTTCCATTTCACCGAAGCGCTGTCCGCCGAACTGCGCCTTACCACCCAACGGCTGCTGGGTAACCAGCGAGTACGGGCCGATGGAGCGGGCGTGGATCTTGTCGTCCACCAAGTGATGCAGCTTCAGCATGTAGATGTAGCCCACGGTGACCTTGCGGTCGAAGGGCTCGCCGGAACGGCCGTCATACAGGGTGACCTGACCCGAGCTGTGGCGACCCGCCTTCTCCAGCATTTCGCAGATGTCGCTTTCGCGCGCACCGTCGAAGACCGGGGTGGCAAACGGGGTGCCGGGACGCAAATTATGGCCCAGTTCCAGCACTTCGCCATCGGTGAGATCGGCGATCTCATCGGAATCGATGCCCGGACCATAGATGTCGTACAGCTTCTGGCGCACATCGCCGACGGTGTTGGTGTTGTGCTTGTAGCCGTCCAGCATCTTGCCGATCTGCTGGCCCAGGCCGGCGGCGGCCCAACCCAGATGGGTCTCCAGGATCTGACCGACGTTCATGCGCGACGGCACGCCCAGCGGGTTCAGAACGATGTCGACCTGCTGGCCGTCTTCCAGATAGGGCATGTCCTCAAGCGGAACGATGCGCGAGATAACACCCTTATTGCCGTGACGTCCGGCCATCTTGTCGCCCGGCTGCAGCTTGCGCTTCACCGCCACGAACACCTTGACCATCTTCAGCACGCCCGGGGGCAGCTCATCACCACGCTCAAGCTTTTCGACGCGATCTTCGTACTTCGCGTTGATGAGGCCGACGGCGGCGTCATACTGCACCTTGACCGCTTCGAGGTCGGTCTGGCGCGCATCGTCCTCGACCGCGAACTTCCACCATTCGTGGCGTTCGACGGTCTCGAGCAGCGCGTCGTCGATCTTCGAGCCCTTCTTCACGCCCTTCGGTGCGGCCGCCGCGACCTGGCCAAGCAGCATTTCGCGCAGACGCGACCAGCTGGCACGGTTCAGGATCGAGCGTTCGTCGTCGCGATCCTTGCCGAGGCGATCTTTCTCCTCGGCCTGAATGGCGCGCGTACGATCGTCGATGTCGATGCCGTGACGGTTGAACACCCGCACTTCGACGACCGTTCCGGCAACGCCGGGGGGCAGGCGGAGCGAGGTGTC
>JACMKT010000067.1 GCA_014380005.1 Rhodospirillales bacterium | reverse complement strand
TTATCGTTTGACTTCATCCGTCCGTGATGGAAAACCGGGTTCCCCAATACCATCCACCAAGGGAGGTCCCGTTGAGCACCGAGATTCGGACCAAGCGCCTGACCACCCGTGACATCCGCGCCCGTAAAGGCGTCGAGCCGGTGGTGGTGCTGACCGCCTATACCACGCCCATGGCGCGCCTGCTGGACCCCCATGTGGACGTGCTGCTGGTGGGCGATTCCTTAGGGATGGTGCTGTACGGCATGGACACCACCCTGGGCGTCACCCTGGACATGATGATCAATCACGGCAAGGCGGTCATGCGCGGCGCCCAGCGTTCCCTGGTGGTGGTGGACATGCCGTTCGCCAGCTATCAGGAAAGCCCCCAGCAAGCCTTCCGCAACGCCGCCCGCATCATGAGCGAGACCGGCTGCGGCGCCGTCAAGCTGGAAGGCGGCCGCGAGATGGCCGAGACCATCGCCTTCCTGACCGGGCGCGGCGTGCCGGTCATGGCCCATATCGGCCTGATGCCCCAGGCGGTCAACACCGCCGGCGGTTTCCGCGCCCATGGCCGTAACGAGGACGAGGCCGCCGTGATCCGCGCCGACGCCCGCGCGGTGACCGAGGCCGGTGCCTTCTGCGTGGTCATCGAGGGCACGGTGGAGCCGGTGGCCCGCGCCCTGACCGCCGAAATCGCCATCCCCACCATCGGCATCGGCGCCTCGGCCGCCTGCGACGGCCAGGTGCTGGTGACCGAGGACATCATGGGGCTGTTCAGCGACTTCACCCCGAAATTCGTCAAGCGTTACGCCGACCTTTCCCCCATCATCTCCCAAACCGCCAGCGATTACGCCGCCGAGGTGAAGGCCCGCATTTTCCCCGGCCGCGAACATTGCTTCGGCCTGCCCAAGACGCCTAAGGACTAAGGACTACGCCATGACCGGAAGCCTCGACATCGTCCGCTCGGTGGCGGATCTGCGTTCCCGCGTGAAATATTGGCGCGACCAGGGCCTGTCGGTGGCCATGGTGCCCACCATGGGCGCCCTGCATGACGGCCATCTGACCCTGATCCGCCAAGGCCTGGAACTGGCCGACCGGGTAGTGGCCTCGGTCTTCGTCAACCCGACCCAGTTCGGCCCCAACGAGGATTTGTCGCGCTATCCCCGCCAGGAAGCCAAGGATGCCGAAGCCCTGGACGGCGCCGGCTGCCACCTGCTGTTCGCCCCCAAGGTCGAGGAGATGTACCCGGACGGCTTCGCCACCACCATCACCGTCAAGGGTGTGTCGCAGCCGTTGGAGGGCGCCTTCCGTCCCGGCCATTTCGACGGCGTCTCCACTGTGGTCGCCAAGCTGCTGCTGCAATGCCTACCCGATTTCGCCCTGTTCGGCGAAAAGGACTGGCAGCAATTGGCGGTGATCCGCCGCATGACCAAAGATTTGGACCTGCCGGTGCAAATCGTCGGCGTGCCCACCGTGCGCGAGGCCGACGGCTTGGCCCTGTCGTCGCGCAACGCCTATCTCAGCCCCGAAGAACGCGCCATCGCCCCCATCCTGTATCAGGCGCTGCAAGCGGTTGCCGACGGCCTGAAGACGGGCAAATCCCCCGAGGAACTGTGCCACCGCGCCAGCGCCGATGTGCTGGCCGGCGGCTTCGCCTCGGTGGATTACCTGGATGTGCGCGATGCCGAAACCATGACCAAGGTGGCAAAGCTGACCCGCCCCGCCCGCATCCTGGTGGCTGCCCGGTTGGGGACGACCCGGCTGATCGACAATTTGGGCGTTGAATAGGCCAACACTAATACCAAGTCCCTGTGAGCGAGACTCACGTAGGGGATTCCCAAACGCGCAGCAATCTGATTCAACATGGCAAACATCAGGAGGTTTGCCATGGCGGCTGCGGTTCAGCTTCGCGGGGATTTCTCGGCACCGGCTCTGCGTGAGTTGGCCAAGGGGTCGCGCTGCCCGGATCAAACCCGACGGCTTCTGGCCTTGGCTGAAATCTATGACGGTCGGTCGCGGAGCGAGGCGGCCCGGCTTGGCGGGGTTGGCCTGCAAACGCTGCGGGACTGGG
>JACMKT010000066.1 GCA_014380005.1 Rhodospirillales bacterium | reverse complement strand
GGCGCGCGCGGCGGCAGCCGGGCCGGCTTCAATTTCGGCGAAGACGTGGACGACATCCTGGCCGAAATGCTGCGGCGCAAGGCCAAGGGCCGCCAACAATCTGGCCCTACGGATGGCAACAAGGGCGCAGAACTGCGCCACGTCCTGACGGTCACCTTCCTTGAGGCGGCCATGGGCACCACCAAGCGGGTGGCCCTGGCCTCGGGAAAATCCCTGGACATCCGCATTCCCCCCGGCACCGCCGAGGGCCAGTCCCTGCGTCTGAAGGCGCAAGGCCATGCCGGCATCGGCGGTGACGGCGATGCTTTCGTCGATATCAAGGTGGAGCTCCACCCGATCTTTTCGCGGCGGGAGTTGGACGTGCTGGCCCAAATCCCCATCAGCGTGCAGGAAGCCGTCATGGGCGGCAAAGTCACCGTGCCCACCATCGACGGCAAGGTGGCGCTGACGGTGCCCCCCGGCACCAATACCGGCGCCGTGCTGCGCCTGAAGGGCAAGGGCATCGCCGGCGCCAACAACGCCCGCGGCGACCAATTGGTCACCCTGACGGTGGTGCTGCCCGACAACGATCCAGAATTCCGCAAGCTGGTGGAAAAATGGGGACCACGGCACGGCTATGACCCGCGGGCGAAGCTGGGAATCGATTAAGCAGGCTTGGTGTAGGCAAAAATCAATTTTCGCCATCGCGGTGAGCGCGGTATGCAAGTGGGCCGGAGTGGGCAAGACATTGCATCCCCCTCCCCAACTGGGAGAATATGGCGCATCGACGCACAGGGGAGAGTGCTTCCAAAATGGTTCGCCTCATCAGCGCGATTGCGGTCGCTGCAGTCATCCTTGCGCATTTCGGGCCAGCGCTCGCGGCGGACAAGGGAGCCAAAGGCAACCTCGCCGGGTTCAAGGGAACTCGCACTATATCGATGGAGGGAGCGTCCAGCGCCTGTATAGGGAAGCCCCAATCGCCTTTGTGTGCTACCGAAACTTTTTTGGCGTGCGCTTTAAGGAACGATGAGGCCCTGTGCCGGACGGTGGGCGTCTCTGCTTTCGGGATCGTGTCCCGGGGATTGGTGTAACAGCGCAGTCGCCGTTTGATCTCCGGCAGGCTTGGCCGGGTTAATCAGGCTGCCGCGACGGGCGGCAGGCTGGTCAGGGGATCATCGCCCAAGGGAGCGATGGATTCCAGGGTCATGTAGCGGGATCGCTGGACGGCCCATTCATCGTTCTGCTCCAAGAGGATGGCGCCGATCAGGCGGGTGATGGCGGCTTCGTTGGGGAAGATGCCGACGACTTCAGTGCGCCGCTTGATCTCGCCGTTGAGGCGCTCGATGGGATTTGTCGAGTGCAGTTTGGTCCGGTGGGCCGGCGGGAAGGTCATATAGGCCAGGACGTCGGTTTCGGCGTCGTCCATTAATTCCGCCAGTTTCCGGGCTCTGGGGCGCAGTTGGTCGGCCACCTGGCGCCATTGGGCTCGGGCGGCGCCAGCATCGTCCTGGGCGAAGGCGGTGCCGATGAAGGCGGAGACGACGCGGCGTCCCTGCTTACCGGCATGGGCCAGCACATTGCGCATGAAGTGGACCCGGCAGCGCTGCCAGGTGGCGCACAGCACTTTGGAGACGGCGGCCTTGATGCCCTCATGGGCGTCGGAGACCACCAGCTTGACGCCGCGCAATCCGCGCCGCGCCAGCTTGCGCAGGAAATCGGTCCAGAAGGTCTCGGCCTCGCTGGGGCCGATGGCCATGCCCAGCACCTCGCGGCGCCCGGCGGTGTTGGCACCGACGGCGATAATCACCGCCACTGAAACGATGCGGCCGTCCTGGCGCACCTTCACATAGGTGGCGTCGAGCCAGACATAGGGCCAATCGCCCTCCAGCGGGCGGTCGAGGAAGGTGGCAACCTTGCCGTCGATTTCGGCGCACAGGCGCGAGACCTGGCTCTTGGAGATGCCGGTCATGCCCATGGCTTTGACCAGATCGTCCACCGAGCGGGTTGAGATGCCCTGGATGTAGGCTTCCTGAATGACGGCGGTCAGCGCCTTTTCCGCCATGCGGCGCGGTTCCAGGAAGCACGGCAGATAGCTGCCCTTGCGCAAGCGCGGGATGCGCAGTTCCACCGTCCCGGCCCGGGTTTCCCAGTCGCGTTCACGGTAGCCGTTGCGGTGGGTCAGGCGCTCGGCGGGATTGCGCTCGCCGTGACCGGCGCCGGTCAGGCTTTCGACCTCCAGCGCCATCAGCCGCTCGGCAGCGAAGCCGATCATCTCGCGCAGCAAATCGGCATCGGCGCTCTTTTCCAGCAAGCCGCGAAGGCTCATCATCTCGTTGGTCATCGTCGGTTCCTTTGGTCTGGTCGAAGTTCGCAACCAAACCCTACCGAAGATCGTCGATGACCACCCGCACCGCGCGGGCAAGCCTGGGGATGATGGCTCCGGGCGCTACGCGCCCTGCGTCATCATCCCCAGGCAAACGCTGCTACACCACTCGATGGGACGTGACCCTAATTGTCGGCCTAAGGCGTTGTTGTAGAGGTCCATAAGTCGCTCGCCATCCGGGCGGTCATCCCGCTCGTGCGCATCGCCAAATGCCTTTGCCGGGCCGTCCCCGATTTCCTTCGCCATCTTATACGCCCAAAGGGCGTGACGGAAGGCGTCACCATCGCCGTTGCCGAGCGAACTGTTTCCCTCGCCATATTCATTTTCAGCCGCCTTCGTGGCCGCATTGGCTGCGCTTTTCGCTTTAATGGCGTCCAATGGGTTGACCTGCCTTGGGAAATTTCCTCCAGTTTGAAGTAGAGTCCGGCCCCTCAGAGGACGGACGACATGAAGCGCAGCAGGTTTTCAGAGGAACAGATCATCGGCATCCTGAAGGAACAG
>JACMKT010000065.1 GCA_014380005.1 Rhodospirillales bacterium | reverse complement strand
TTGCCGTCCATCACCACCAGGGAACCGCCGGTCATGGACCACACGTCGCCGAGTTCCAGGGTGTCGCCGTCCAAATCGTAATCGTTGGACAGCAGAGTGGCGACGGGGATGGTGATGCCCACGTCTTGGCGGGTGGCGAAGGATTCGCCCACGGCGACCGGGGCATTGTTCGCCACCACTTCGACGTTGACGGTGGCGATGGTGGCACCGCCTTGGCCGTCCCGGACCATGTATTGGAAGCTGGCGGTGCCCGAATAGCCCGGCAAGGGCTGGAAGATGACGTTGCCGTCCATCACCACCAGGGAACCGCCGGTCATGGACCACACGTCGCCGAGTTCCAGGGTGTCGCCGTCCAAATCGTAATCGTTGGACAGCAGAGTGGCGACGGGGATGGTGATGCCGACGTCTTGGCGGGTCACGAACACATCGTCCTGGGCAACCGGGGCCGTGTTGTCGGGCGCGGCCACATCGACCAGCACTTCGGTAAAGTTCAGGCCGCCCTGGCCGTCGCTCACTGAATAGGCGAAGCTGGCTTGACCCACGAACCCAGGGGCCGGGGTGAACACCACTTGGCCGTCCACCAGTGCGACCGTGCCGCCCACGGCGCCGCTGACCGCCTCGATGGAAAGCACATCGCCCTCGGCGTCGGTGTCATTGCTCAGCAGGGTGGCCGGGTCGATGGTCAAGGGGGTGTCCTTGAGGGTGGTCAGCAGGTCGGCATTGGCCTCGGGTGCGTCGTTGACGGGCGCCACGGTGACCGCGACGGTGGCGGTCGAGATGCCGCCGGTGCCGTCCGAAACCGTATAGGTGAAGCTGGCATTGCCGCTGGTGTTGGCGGTGGGGGTGAAGACCACGGTGCCGCCCGAGAGCGTCACGGTGCCGCCGACGGCGTTATCCACCGAGGTGATGGACAGGGCGCTGCCTTCCACGTCGCCATCATTGGCGAGCAGGCTCGCCGTGCTGATCACCAGCGGCGAATCCTCCGCAGTCACATAGGCATCGCCCACGGTTTCCGGCGCGTCGTTGACCGCGCTCACCGACACGTTGGCAGTGGACGTCGCGGTGCCGCCCTGACCGTCGGTGACGGTGTAGCTGAAGCTGGCGGCGCCGTTGAAATTGGCCGCCGGGGTGAAGACGATCTCGCCGTTCACCAGCGCGACACTGCCACCCACCGCGTTGTCCACCGAGGTGATGGACAGCGTATCGCCATCCACATCGCTGTCATTGGCAAGCAGGGTGGACGCCGCGATCACCAGCGCATTGTCCTCGGTCGTGTAGCGCCAATCAACCTGAACCTTCGGAATGTCGTTGACCGAAGTCACCACCACGGTGGCGATGGCCGTCGCCGTGCCAAAGGCGTTGTCGCCCATGGTGTAGGTGAAGCTGCCGGTGCCGTTGAAATTGGCGGTCGGGGTAAAGATGACGTTGCCGTTCATGAGATAGGCGGTGCCGCCGACAACGTTGCTTACCGAGACGATATGCAGCGGCTGGCCGTCCACATCGCTGTCATTGGCGAGCAGGGTGGACGCCGCGATGACCAGTTGGGTGTCCTCGGCGGTGGTCACCGTATCGTTCACGGCGACGGGGACGTCATTGACTTGAACGACGTGCACACCGACGGTGGCGGTCGTGGTGCCGCCCAAGCCGTCGGCCACAGTGTAGTCGAAGCTGGCGCTGCCGTTGAAATTGGCGGTCGGGGTGAACACCACGTTGCCGTCCACGATGGCGACGGTGCCACCCACGGCATTGCTCACGGCGGCGATGGACAGGGTGTCGCCATCCACATCGCTGTCATTGGCAAGCAGGGTGGACGCCGCGATGACCAGCGGAGTATCCTCGTTGGTCATCTGCCAGTCTGCTACGGCCACCGGGCCGTCATTGACCGCGCTGACTGACACATTTGCAGTCGCCGTCGAGGTGCCGCCCTGACCGTCGCTGATGGTGTAGCTGAAGCTGGCGCTGCCGTTGAAATTAGTGGTTGGGGTGAACACCACATTGCCGTCCACGATGGCGACGGTGCCGCCCACGGCATTGCTCACGGCGGTGATGGACAGGGTATCGCCGTCCACATCCGTATCGTTGCCCAGCAGGGTGGCAGGCGCGATGGTCAGGGCGGTGTCTTCGGTGGTGGTCAGGCTGTCGTTGACAGCGATGGGGGCGTCATTGACCGAGGTGACTGCCACATTGACGGTGGCGCTGGAGGTCGCGCCGGCGCTGTCTGTCATGGTGTAGCTGAAGCTGGCGGCGCCGTTGAAATTGGTCGCCGGGGTGAAGACGATCTCGCCGTTCACCAGGGCGACACTGCCGCCCACCGCGTTGCCCACCGCGGTGATGGACAGCGCATCGCCGTCATAATCCATGTCGTTGGTGAGCAATTGCCAAGGCGCGATGGTCAGTGCGGTGTCCTCGACGGTGGTCAGGCTGTCGTTGACAGCGATGGGGGCGTCATTGACCGGGGTCACCACCACCACGGCGGATCCGGTGGCGGTGCCGCCATGGCCGTCGCTGATGGTGTAATAGAAGGTCGTCTGGCCCTGGTAATTGTTAGAGGGCGTGAAGACGACGTTGCCGTTCACCAGGGCAACCGACGCATGCCAGAACGGGGTGCTCACCGATGTGATGGTCAGCGTATCGCCGTCCAGATCCGTATCGTTGCCCAGCAGAGTGGCGGGCGCGATCACCAGCGCGGTGTCCTCGGTGGTGGTCAGGCTGTCGGCCTCGGCCACCGGGCCGTCATTGACCGCGCTGACCGCCACGGTCGCAATCGCTGTAGAAATGCCGCCCTGGCCGTCGGTCACGGTGTAGCTGAAGCTGGCCGCGCCGTTGAAGTTGGCGGTCGGGGTGAACACCACGTTGCCGTCCACGATGGCGACGCTGCCGCCGACCGCATCGCTCACCGATGTGATGGTCAGGGTGTCGCCGTCCAGATCACTGTCATTGCCCAGCAGGGTGGCGGGCGCGATCACCAGCGCATTGTCCTCGGTGGTGGTCAACGAATCAGCCACGGCCACCGGGCCGTCATTGACCGCGCTAACCGCCACGGCCGCAATCGCCGTGGATGTGCCGCCGAAACCGTCGGTCACGGTGTAGCTGAAGCTGGCCGCGCCGTTGAAGTTGGCGGTCGGGGTGAAGACGATATTGCCGTCCACGATGGCGACGCTGCCGCCGACCGCATCGCCCACCGATGTGATGGTCAGCGTATCGCCGTCCAGATCGGTATCGTTGCCCAGCAGAGTGGCGGGCGCGATCACCAGCGCGGTGTCCTCGGTGGTGGTCAGGCTGTCGGCCTCGGCCACCGGGCCTTGGTTGATGTAGCGCACGGTCTGGTCCGAGAACTGGATGGCTTCGACCCGCACCAATGTGGTGGTCTTGCCGGTGGCGATGTTGCACACCGTCAGCGAGCCATTGGCGTTGGTGGTCATCGTGTAGCTGGCGAAGGTCCCGGAAAACACCGCCGTGTCGAACTCGGTGCCGCCGTCCAAGGTGTCGCCGCCGCCACCCACCAGCGTGTCGCGCCCAGCGCCGCCATTCAGGGTGTCGGTCCCGTTGCCGCCGTCAATATAGTCGTTGCCTGCACCGCCGTTGAGGGTGTCGTTGCCATCGAGGCCGTAAATGGAATCGTTACCGGCGCTGCCGGTGATCACATCATTGCGCTTGGAGCCATTGTAAATGGTCATGCTTTCTCTCCTCTGCGGTGCACGCGGCACACGTCGAGCGGTTCCGTCCAACGATGGGAGAGACAGGGGAGTGAGCTGCCGTCACAAAATTCTATCGGATTGGCAAACCCGCCGAGGCTTTCTTGCCCCAGTCCACATCACCACCAATAGGGGATGCTAAAGCAACACTCAGCAAAATGCACGCAATACGTATACGCACCTTGAGCGTGTGACCGTATGGGTCGTTGCACCCTGATGCAGAGTTCGTAGGGGTGGTGATCTGGGCGCTTGTCGCGGTAATGCACCGCATAGGGGTTGTCTGGTTCGCGGTTGGCGCTGAAATAGTGCAGCGGGTTTGACACCCGCACCCTACCCACCCTTTCGATGTACCGCCGCCGGGACCGCGCGCCTTGCCGTTTCGGTCTCGCATGCTATGATTCCCCGGCCCCCGCAAGGCGCGAACAACCGCGTCTCATGATAAACTCGCCGTAAGGGGGCCGGAACGAATGGCCCCACATGGGGGTGGAGGGAATTTTGCGTTCTGATGTGATTGGCGCGCGTCCATGCTGATCGCCGTCGCCCTGCTGGCGCTGCCGTTGCTATCGCTGTTCGCCATTGTGGCCGGGCGCAAGGACGCCACCCACGGCATGGTCTATGCCGGGGCGTTCCTGTCGTCGGTGGCGCTGATCTCGGCGGGGCTGGAGCATCTGGGCGGGCATTCCGCGGCGCCGTCGGTGGTGCTGCCGTTCGGGCTGCCCTGGCTGCAGGCCCATTTCCGCGTCGACAATCTGTCGGCGCTGTTCCTGCTGATCATCAACGTGCCCGCCGCCGCCGCCTCGGCCTTCGCCGTGGGCTATTCCGAGCATTTGCCGGAACGCCGCCGCGTCACGCCGTTCTATCCCATGTTCCTGTTCGGCATGAATTCCGTGCTGGTGGCCGATGACGCCTTCATGTTCCTGGTGGCGTGGGAATTCATGTCCCTGGCGTCCTGGCTGATGGTGCTGGCTGACCATGAAAAGGCCGAGAACCGCCGCGCCGGCATGGTCTATCTGACCATGGCCACCTTCGGCACCTTCTGTCTGCTGCCCTGTTTCGGCCTGATGGCCGGGGCCGGCGGCGATTACACCTTCGCCGCCATGCGGGCCAAGGAACTGTCCCCCCTGGCCGGGTCGCTGGTGGTGCTGCTGGTGCTGCTGGGGGCGGGGTCAAAGGCCGGTCTGCTGCCGCTGCATGCATGGCTGCCCTTGGCCCATCCGGCGGCGCCCAGCCATGTATCGGCGCTCATGAGCGGCGTCATGACCAAGGTGGCGCTGTACGGCCTGATCCGCGTGCTGTTCGATTTGCATGGCGAGGTGGGCTGGCAATGGGGGGCCGCCATGATGGTGGTGGGCGGCATCACCGCCGTCATGGGCGTGCTGTATGCGGTGCTGCAAGACGACATCAAGAAGCTGCTGGCCTATTCCACGGTGGAAAATATCGGCGTCGCCGTCATCGGCCTGGGCCTCGCCATCGCCTTCAAGGATGCCGGAACGCGTGAGCTGGCGGCTCTGGCCCTGGTGGCCGGGCTTTACCACATGCTCAACCACGCCATCTTCAAGACCCTGCTGTTCCTGGGCGCCGGCGCCGTCATCACCGCCACCGGGGAGCGCTCTCTGGGGGCGTTGGGCGGTTTGCTCAAGCGTATGCCGTGGACCGGCGCCACCTTCCTGGTGGGCGCCGCCGCCATTTCGGCACTGCCGCCGCTGAATGGCTTCGTGTCGGAATGGCTGGTGCTGCAAGCCCTGTTCAAGGGGCCTGAAGTGCCCCATTGGGCCATGAAATTCGGCGTGCCCGTGGTTTGCGCCTTCCTGGCTTTGGCGGCGGCTTTGGCGGCCACCTGTTTCGTGCGCGCCTTCGGCATCGCTTTCTTGGGCCGGCCCCGATCCGTGGCGGCGGAGGAGGCCAGCGAGGTCAGCTTCGGCATGCGCTGGTCCATGGTGGCGCTGGCCGCCCTATGCGTCATCCTGGGTGTCATCCCGGTCACCGTCACCGATCATCTGTCGGCGGTGGTGCAGCCTTTGACCGGGGTGCAATTCGCCGTGTCGTCCGATTTGGGCTGGCCGTTCCTGTCGCCGGTGTCCAACACGCGCGGGTCCTATTCCGGCACCGTGCTGGTCATGGTGGGGCTGGCCCTGTTCGGCTTTGCCATTCTGCTGGTGCACCGCTTCGGCACCACCGCCATGCGGGCGGCGCCGGCTTGGGATTGCGGCCACCGCGAGGACATCGCCGACAGCCAGTATTCCGGCCAGTCGTTCTCGCAGCCCCTGCGCCGGTCCTTCGCCCACACCATCTTCCGGGCCCGCGAAACCGTGGTCATGCCCGAACCCGGCGATGATTCCCCCGCCCGCCACAGCGTCCGTCTGATCGACCCCATTTGGGTCCATCTGTACGAGCGCCTGGGCCGGATCGTCGGCGCCATCGCCGATCAGGTCAACCGGCTGCAATATCTGACCGTGCGGCGTTATCTGCTGATGATGTTCTGCACCTTGGTCTTCATGCTGCTGGTGGTGGCGGTGAGGCAGCAGCCATGACCGCAATGATGACCACCATATTGTGGCAATTGGTGCAGATCGTCCTGGTGGTGGCGCTGGCGCCCCTGGTCACCGGCTATGTGCGGCTGGTCAAGGCACGGCTGAACGGGCGGCGTGGTGCGCCCGCGTGGCAGCCCTATCGCGACCTGTACCGCCTGCTGCAAAAGGAAGCCATCGTCGCCCATTCGGCGTCGTGGATTTTCCGCGCTGCGCCCTATGTGGTTTTCGCCTCGGTGTGGCTGGCCGCCTGCATCATTCCCACCTTCACCACCAATATGTGGCTGGCCCCCGCCGCCGACCTCATCGCCCTGGTGGCGCTGCTGGGGTTGGGGCGGTTCTGGATCGCCTTGGCCGGCATGGATGTGGGCACCGCCTTCGGCGGCATGGGCGCCTCACGCGAAATGCTGATCGCGTCCTTGGCCGAGCCCGCCATGCTGATGGTCAGCTTTTCCCTGTCTTTGGTCTCGGGCACCACCCAGCCGGCGCAGATCGTCGCCTTCGTGCTGGGCGGCAATGTGGGGATCGAGGTCAGTCTGGGTCTGGCCCTAGCCGCCATGGTCATGGTCGCCATCGCCGAGAACGGCCGCATCCCCATCGACAACCCGTCCACCCATCTGGAACTGACCATGGTGCACGAGGCCATGGTGCTGGAATATTCGGGCCGCCATCTCGCCATGATGGAGGCCGCCGCCATGGTCAAGCTGACCCTGTACATGGCGCTGATCGCCTGCCTGTTCGCGCCGTGGGGCATGGCTCAGCCCGGTGCGGGGGCTTCAGGCGTGGCCATCGGCATGGCGTCGTTCCTGACCAAGATTTTCGCCCTGGCGACGGCTTTGGCCTTCTTCGAGACCGCCATCGCCAAGATGCGGGTGTTCCGCTATTCCGACTTCCTGGGCGGCGCGCTGCTGCTGGGCCTGCTTGCCACCATTTTCCTGTATGTGTCGGAGGCGGTCTGAGATGTGGCAAGCGCTGAACTACGACCTCGCCCATCTGATCGGCGCCACCGTGCTCATGGCCGGGTTCGGGCTGCTGTATCAGCGCCGTCTGTTCGCCGTGCTCAACACCTTCTCGTTCCAGGCCCTGGCTTTGGCCGCCGCCGCCGCGTGGCAGGCCCATGTGCAGGATGCTCCCCATCTGTATTTCACCGCCGCCATCGCTTTGGTGTTCAAAGCCATCCTGGTGCCCTTCGCTTTGCATTGGCTGGTGGAGAAATTGGGCATTCACCGCACGGTTGAAACCGCTTTGTCCATCGGTTGGACCATGATCATCGGCGTCGCCTTGGTGGCACTCAGCATCCTGCTGGTGCTGCCCATCACCGCCAAGGCCGCCGCCCTGACTCGCGAGAGCCTAGCGCTCGCCATGAGCGTGGTGCTGCTGGGCATGCTGATGATGATCACCCGCCAGAACGCGGTCACCCAGGTGGTGGGCTTCATGGCGCTGGAGAATGGGTTGATCCTGGCCGCCGTCTCGGCCAAGGGCATGCCCCTGGTGGTGGAGATCTCCGTGGCGTTCTCGGTGCTGGTGGCCATGGCCCTGTTCGGCATCTTCTTCTTCCGCATCCGCGAGCGTTTCGACTCGCTGGATCTGCAATACCTTGAGACCTTCCGGGGCGACCGACAATGATACTGCCCGGTCTTGAAAATCCGTTGATGTGGATTCTCGCCATCCCCTTGGGGGCGGCGGGCTTCCTCGCTGTTTTGCCCAATTGGCGGGTGGCGTCCTGGCTGAACGTGGTGATCTCGGGCGCCACCTTCGCCGCCACGCTGATGCTGTTCGAGCATCGGCCCGCGGCGACGCGGCTGTTCTTCATCGACGATTTCAACATCTATCTGGTGGTGCTGACCGCCTTCATCGGCTTCACCAGCGCCATCTTCTCGGCGGCCTATATCGCCCGCGAGACCGAGGCCGAGCGGCTGAGCGATCTGCATCTGCGCTTCTACCACTCCATGTATCAGGCCTTCCTGTTCACCATGTTGCTGGCCCTGACCGCCAACAACATCGGCGTCATGTGGGTGGCGGTGGAGGCTGCGACCCTGACCACCGTGCTGATGGTCAGTCTGTACCGCTCACGCGAGGCCATTGAGGCGGCGTGGAAGTACTTCATCCTGTGCTCGGTGGGCATCGGGCTGGCGCTGTTCGGCACCATTTTGGTCTATCTGGCCGCCCAGCCGGTCATGGGCGACGGCGCCGATGCCATGGCGTGGACCCTGCTGGTCAAGCGGGCCAGCGCCTTCCAGCCTGATCTGCTCAATCTCGCCTTCGTCTTCGTGCTGGTGGGCTATGGCACCAAGGTGGGGCTGGCGCCCCTGCATGCGTGGCTGCCCGACGCCCATGCGGAAGGCCCGACGCCCATTTCGGCGGTGCTGTCCGGGCTGTTGCTGAACGTGGCGCTGTACGCCTTGCTGCGCTTCAAGATGATCATCGCCGCCAACGGCCAGACCGTGGCGCCCGGCCCGCTGATGATCATCATGGGGTTCTCGTCCCTGTTCGTGGCCGCCTTCATGCTGTACCGGCGTGGCGACATCAAACGGCTGTTCGCCTATTCCTCCATCGAGCATATGGGCGTCATCACCTTCGCCTTCGGCATGGGCGGCGCGGTGGCGAATTTCGCCGGGCTGATGCACATGACCATGCATTCCCTGACCAAATCGGCCATCTTCTTCGCCGTGGGCATCATCGCCCAGAATGCCGGCACCAAGCGCATCGCCGAGATCCGTGGCCTGACCGTGACTCATCCGGTGCTGGGCTGGGCCTTCGTGCTGGCCGTGCTGGCAATCGCCGGCATGCCGCCCATGGGCGTGTTCATGAGCGAATTCCTGGTGGTCAGCTCCACCTTCGCCCGCGAACCGCTGCTGGCGGTGCCCCTGGGGCTTGGCTTGCTGCTGGCCTTCGCCGCCTTGATCATGCGCCTGCAGGACATGGCCTTCGGTGCCGCACCGCCACCGCCCGCCCATCCTCACGGCCACGCCACCACATGGTCCAGCGTGCTGGCCTATACGCCGCTTTGGCTCCATCTGCTGCTGGTGGTGGTGGCCGGTCTTTACTTGCCGCCGGCTTTGACCGCGTGGTTCCAGAACGTCGCCGGATTGCTGGGGTAGCATCATGCTGGGCAATGTGTCGCTGCTGGATTTCCTCACCATGGGCCGCGAAGTGCCGGGCCACCGGCCCTGGCCGCGCTTCCAGCTGGACGCGCGCGGCTGGCGCGCCTTCGAGGACAAGCTGTCCGCCGCCGATTGGGTGCTGCTGGCGGAATGGGCCGAGCCCAACGAGGTCCACGCCGTCTTCCGCGACGAGGATAACGGCCACATCGCCCTGGTCTCGCACCCCTGCATCAATCACCGCTTCGTCGGCCTGGGCCGCTGGCGTCCCGGCGCCATCCGCATGGAACGGGCCATCCTGGATTTGTACGGCCTAGCTCCCCAAGGCGGCACCGATCAGCGCCCGTGGCTGGACCATGGCCGTTGGGGGGTGAAGCATCCCCTGGGCAGCCCGCGCGCTTACGACGACGGCCCCCACGCCTATAAATTCAACGCCGCCGAGGGTGAGGGTCTGCACCAGATCCCGGTGGGGCCGGTCCATGCCGGCATCATCGAGCCCGGCCATTTCCGTTTCCACGCCCAGGGCGAGACCGTGGTGCGGCTGGAGGAGCGGCTGGGCTATGTGCATAAGGGCATCGAAGGGCTAGTCCAGGGCAAGCCCATTACTGACGCAGCACGCATCATCTCCCGCGTCTCGGGCGATTCCACCGTGGCCTATGGCCTGGGTTTCGCCCGCGCGGTCGAGGCGGCCTTGGGCTGCGAGGCTCCGCCGCGCGCCCATTACCTGCGCGCGCTGATGGCCGAGCTGGAGCGGGTCGCCAACCATCTGTTCGACATCGGCGCCATCTGCAACGACGCCGCCTACGCCTTGATGCTCAGCCATATGGCCGTGCTGCGCGAAAAGATCCTGCAAGCCAATATGGTTTGCTTTGGCCACCGTTTGCTCATGGACCGCATCATCCCCGGCGGCGTGGCGGCGGATTTGACCGATGATGGCCGTGTGATCCTGCGCCGCGTGCTGCATGTGATCGCCAAGGATTTCAAGCGCGCCATGCATCTGTACGAGGAAACCCCGTCACTGCTGGACCGCACCACCGGCACCGGCGTGGTGTCCGGCTCGCTGGTTCACCGCTTCGGCGCCGGCGGCTTCGTCGGCCGCGCCTCGTCACGGGGCCACGACGCCCGCAAGACGCCCAGCTATCCGCCCTATGACGATCTGGATTTCGAAATCCCGGTCATGGCCGAAGGTGACGTCCACGCCCGCATCATGGTCCGCGCTGCGGAGGTCCGCGAAAGCCTTAAACTGATCGAACAAATCCTTGTCCGCATGCCCGCTGGCCCGCTGACCGTGCCGCTGCCCATGCGCGCCGGCGAGGGTCTGTCCATCGTGGAAAGCTTCCGTGGCGAAGTGGTGGTGTGGGTCCGCGTCTCCGAAGCCGGCAAGATCGTGCGCTGCCACCCCCACGACCCATCGTGGTTCCAATGGCCCCTGCTGGAAGCCGCCATCGAAGGCAACATCGTCGCCGACTTCCCGCTGTGCAATAAGTCGTTCAACTGTTCGTATTCGGGGCATGATTTATGATCCCCCCCATCTCGCGCCTGTTCGCCCGCCACCTTATCAAAGGCCCGCACACCATGCGCGGTCCCGGCCCGTCCGCCGACGGGCTGATGGAGCTGGCCGATGAATTCGCCACCCAGGCCCGGGGCCGGTTGGGCCGCAGCCTTGCCATCCGCGAGGTGGATGCGGGCAGTTGCAATGGCTGCGAGCTGGAACTGCACGCCGCCAACGGCCCGGTCTACGATCTGGAACGCTTCGGCATCAAATTCGTCGCCAGTCCGCGCCATGCCGACGTACTGCTGGTCACCGGCCCGGTCACCCACAACATGGCCGAGGCGCTGAAGCGCACCTATGACGCCACGCCGGGGCCGAAATGGGTGGTGGCGCTGGGCGATTGCGCCCGCGATGGCGGCTGTTTTGCTGGCTCCTACGCCGTGGTTGGCGGGGTTTCGGCGGTGCTGCCGGTGGATTTGCACATTCCCGGCTGCCCGCCCTCGCCCAAGGAAATCCTGTCCGGTTTGCTGGCGTTGCTGGAAACTGTGGCGGCGAAGTAACACGCTTTCGCTTGCTCCAAACGGCGGCTGTGGTATGAAACCACCCCATGCATATCCTGGAATTTGAAAAGCCCATCGCTGAGCTCGAGGGCAAAATCGAAGAGCTGCGGCACCTCGCAGATAACGGCGACGTCAACATCGCCGAAGAGGTCAGCCGGCTCCAGGCCAAGGTCGATAAGCTCTTGCGCTCGACCTACGCCAAGCTCACGCCGTGGCAGAAGACTCAGGTGGCCCGCCACCCCGAGCGGCCGCACGCGCTTGATTACATCAAGACGCTGATCACCGACTTCACGCCGCTGGCGGGCGACCGCTGCTTCGGCGAGGACAAGGCCATCGTTGGCGGTTTGGGCCGCTTCCGGGGTCAGTCGGTGATGGTGCTGGGCCATGAAAAGGGCCACGACACCGACACCCGTCTGAAGCACAATTTCGGCATGGCCAAGCCCGAGGGCTACCGCAAGGCGGTGCGCCTGATGGAAATGGCCGACCATTTCCGTGTGCCGGTGATCACCTTGGTGGACACCGCCGGCGCCTATCCGGGCGTGGATGCGGAAGCGCGCGGTCAGGCCGAAGCCATTGCCCGCTCCATTGAAACCTGCCTGGACATCAGGGTGCCCTTCGTCTCAGTCGTCATCGGCGAAGGCGGTTCGGGCGGCGCCATCGCTTTGGCCTCGGCCAATTCGGTGCTGATGCTGGAACACGCCATCTATTCGGTCATCAGCCCGGAAGGCTGCGCCTCCATCCTGTGGCGCTCGGCCACCCACGCCAAGGATGCCGCCGACGCGCTGAAGCTGACCGCGCAGGACCTGCACAAGCTGGCCGTCATCGACGAGGTGGTGCCCGAGCCCCTGGGCGGCGCCCATCGCAACCCCGATCTGGCCATGCAGACCCTGGCCCAGGCCGTGGATTCCCAGCTCAAGGAATTGGGCGGCCTGGAAGGTGGCGTGCTGCGCGCCCGCCGCCGCGAGAAGTTCCTGGAAATGGGCCGAGTTGGATTGGCCTGACGAGATTAGGATTGGCCTCGCGGCCAATCCTTCCCTTGCCCGCCCCGGCGGGTGTAGATAGGCCCGATCAGCACCGCAAGGCCCTTCCCAGCATGACCACCGCTCTCCCGGAAATCGCCGTCGTCATCCCCGTCAAGAACGAGGCCGACAACATCTTCCCGCTGGTGGAGGAAATCCACGCCGCCCTTGAAGGCAAGCTGGAGTTCGAGGTGGTCTATGTGGATGACGGTTCCACCGACGCCACCCCCGCCAAGCTGGCCGAGGCCCAGGCCCGTTTCCCGCGCCTGCGCTTCCTGCGTCACCGCGCCAGCTGCGGCCAAAGCCAAGCCATCGCCACCGCCGTCAAGGCCGCCCGTGCGCCGCTGATCGCCATGCTGGACGGCGACGGCCAGAACGATCCCGCCGACATCCCCAACATGGTCGCCCGCTGGCGGGCCGAGCCCGAGGCGACCCGGCCCAAGCTGCTGATCGCCGGCTGGCGCGCCAACCGCCGTGATACCTCGTCGCGCCGCTGGGCGTCCAAGGCGGCTAACGCCATCCGCGCCGCCATGCTGCGTGACGACACGCCCGACACCGGCTGCGGCTCCAAGCTGTTCACCCGCGAACTGTTCCTGGACCTGCCGCGCTTCGACCACATGCACCGCTATCTGCCGGCGCTGACCATCCGGGCCGGCGGCTCGGTGGTGTCGGTCAAGGTCAACCACCGCCCGCGCGGCGCCGGTGCCTCCAATTACAGCAATCTGCGCCGTGGCTTGGTGGGCATCCCCGATCTGCTGGGGGTGATGTGGCTCATGCGCCGCTCGCGCAACCCCATGGTCGAACCCCAGAAGTGACAGCCCCCGTGCTACGCCACACTTTGCCGGCCAAACGCCACCCGTTGCTGGACCCGCGCCTGATCGTGCGCGGCTTGGTGCTGATCGCCACCCTGGTGGCGGTGGGTGCGCTGTTCGAGATCATCGGCCTCAAATCCATGCTCGACACCAATTGGGTCGATCACGAGGTGCGCGGCCAGGGTCTGTGGGGCGAGGGCCTGTTCCTGGTCGTGGGCGCCGTGGTGGTGGCCCTGGGCATTCCCCGTCAGGCGGTCAGCTTCGCCGCCGGCTACGCTTTCGGCCTGGGCCTGGGCATCGGCCTTGCCATGCTGGCGACCTTGATCGGCTCGGTGGCGTGCTTCTATTACGCCCGCTTCATCGGCAGGGATGCCCTGACCCGGCGCTTCCCCGCCAAGATCGCCAAGATCGATGCCTTCCTGACCGGCAACGAATTGACCATGGCCATCATCCTGCGGCTGTCGCCCCTATCCAACAATCTGGTGGCCAATGTGGCGGCGGGCGTGTCCGGCGTGCGCATGGTGCCGTTCTTCGCGGGCTCCCTGGTGGGCTATCTGCCGCAGACCGTGGTGTTCGCCCTGGCCGGCGCCGGGTTCGAGCTGGACAAGACCCTGAGCTGGAGCCTTTCGGCCCTATTATTCGTGCTGTCCACCGTGCTGGGCATGTGGTTGTGGCGGCGGTCACGCAAGGCTCAAGGCCTACCTGACGAAGATGGACCTGAAGACGAAGCGGGAGAAGCCTGATGCGCCGTCCGGTCTTGAGCTCTTTGGCAGCCTTGGCCGTGACCGTCCTGCTGGCCGCCTGTCAGACCGTTGAAGAGCCCCGTCCGGTGGCCTCCGCTCCCATCCCCGTCATCGAGCGTTCGCGGACCGAGGCGGTGCGCGACGATGTGCTGAAATCCCAGATCACCCGCCGGATAGTCGAACAGGGCCGCGCCTTCCGCTCAATTGCCGTGGAAGCCTGGGGCGGGCGGGTGCTGCTCATGGGCGCCGTCATCAAGCCCGAACAGCGCCGCAAGGCCGAACAACTGGCCCGCGCCACCGATGGCGTCACCACTGTGTTGAACGAATTGGTGCTGGCCGAAGACAAGGCGCTGGACGCCTTCGCCCCCGATCCCGCCCGCGACACCGCCACGCGGAGGGCGCTGGGCATGGAGAGCGGCACCGGCACTATCGTGCGCGTCATCAACGGCGTCGCCTTCCTGCTGGGCGCCACCCCCACCGCCGAGGCCGCCGCCGCCATGAAGGCGGATGCGACGGAGATCGAGGGGATCAAATGGGTGGTGAGCCACCTGTCGGTCCAGCCGTAATCCAGGCCAGATTCATTTTCCCCACGTTTTCAACTCACTAGCGTCCCCCCTGCCAGAAAGTTGACCTTTCGAGCTTGACAGGGTGGTCCCTCCAACCTAGATCGTTGGCACTCACCGCCGAGGAGTGCTAACACCCCTCGCGCTGGTCCAAAGACATTTGTGTCAGATAACCAAACCGCATTTGACGGAGGTTTTTATGAAGTTCCGACCGCTCCATGACCGTGTACTGGTGAAGCGCCTTGACGCGGAAGAGAAGACCGCTGGCGGCATCATCATTCCGGACACCGCCAAGGAAAAGCCGATGCAGGGCGAAGTCATCGCCGTCGGTTCCGGTGTGCGCGGCGAGGACGGCAAGCTTGTCGCTCTCGACGTCAAGGCTGGCGACCGCATCCTGTTCGGCAAATGGTCCGGCACCGAGGTCAAGCTTGACGGTGACGAGCTGCTGATCATGAAGGAATCCGACATCTTGGGCATCCTCGCCTAAGATTTCGCTTTGACCTTCGCTACTACCTACGAAATTTAGAGGTTTACGAGCATGGCTGCTAAGGAAGTCAAGTTTTCGATCGAAGCGCGCACCAAGATGCTGCGCGGCGTCGATATTCTCGCCGATGCCGTCAAGGTGACCCTGGGCCCGAAGGGCCGCAATGTGGTCATCGAGAAGTCCTTCGGTGCCCCGCGCATCACCAAGGACGGCGTGACCGTCGCCAAGGAAATCGAGCTGGCCGACAAGTTCGAGAACATGGGCGCGCAGATGCTGCGCGAAGTGGCCTCGAAGACTGCCGATCTGGCTGGTGACGGCACCACCACCGCCACCGTTCTGGCTCAGTGCATCGTCCGCGAAGGTGTCAAGGCCGTCGCCGCCGGCCTGAACCCCATGGATCTGAAGCGCGGCATCGATCTGGCCGTGACCGCCGTCATCGCCGACGTCAAGGCCCGTTCGCGCAAGGTCGCCACCAACGAAGAGATCGCCCAGGTCGGCACCATCTCGGCCAATGGCGAGCGTGAGATTGGCGACATGATCGCCAAGGCCATGGAAAAGGTCGGCAACGAGGGTGTGATCACCGTCGAAGAAGCCAAGGGCATGGACACCGAGCTGGATGTCGTCGAAGGCATGCAGTTCGACCGCGGCTATTCCTCGCCGTACTTCGTGACCAACGCCGAGAAGATGACCGTCGAGCTGGACGCCCCCTACATCCTTCTGTTCGAAAAGAAGCTGTCGGGTCTGCAGCCGCTGCTGCCGGTTCTCGAAGCCGTCGTGCAGTCGTCGCGCCCGCTGCTGATCATCGCCGAGGACGTCGAGGGCGAAGCCCTGGCCACCCTGGTGGTCAACAAGCTGCGTGGTGGCCTGAAGGTTGCCGCCGTCAAGGCCCCGGGCTTCGGTGATCGCCGCAAGGCCATGCTGGAAGACATCGCCATCCTCACCGGTGGCCAGGTCATCTCGGAAGACCTCGGCATCAAGCTCGAGACCGTCTCCCTGGACATGCTGGGCACCGCCAAGCGCGTGACCATCACCAAGGAAGACACCACCATCGTCGATGGCGCCGGCGCCAAGGGCGACATCGAAGCCCGCTGCAAGCAGATCCGTGCGCAGACCGAAGAGACCTCTTCGGACTACGACCGCGAGAAGCTGCAGGAGCGTCTTGCCAAGCTGGCCGGCGGCGTTGCCGTCATCAAGGTGGGCGGCGCTTCGGAAATCGAAGTGAAGGAGCGCAAGGATCGCGTTGACGACGCCCTGCACGCCACCCGCGCCGCCGTGGAAGAAGGCATCGTCCCCGGTGGCGGTACCGCTTTGCTGTACGCCGTGAAGGCCCTGGCCAACGTGGCTTACGCCAACAACGACCAGAAGGTCGGCATCGAGATCGTCCGCCGCGCCCTGCAGGCTCCGGTGCGTCAGATCGCCGAGAACGCCGGTCATGACGGCGCCGTGGTTGCCGGCAAGCTGCTGGAATCCACCGAGGCCAATTTCGGCTTCGATGCTCAGACCGGCACCTACACCGACATGATCAAGGCCGGCATCATCGATCCGACCAAGGTCGTCCGTTACGCTCTGCAGGACGCCGCTTCGGTGGCCGGCCTGCTGATCACCACCGAGGCCATGATCGCCGAGAAGCCGTCCAAGGACGGCGGCGGCGGCGGTGGCATGCCCGGCGGTGGCATGGGCGGCATGGGCGGCATGGGCGGTATGGACTTCTAAGTCCGTCCCACTCAGCAGCTTTGAGTCAGGCGAGCCCCCTCCCGCAAGGGAGGGGGCTTTGCTTTTTCGTCCCGGCCCCGTACCATCCTTGAGAAGACGCCGTTACCGGATGCGGGAATATGTTTGAATTCCTCAAGGCCAAGTTCGAGAAGGATGCGCAGGCCGCCATCGAGCGCCGCGCCCGTCAGCTTGCCCCCGACAAGGCGCCCAAGGCTCAGCCGCCCAAGCCGGCTGACCCCGCCGCCGCCATTGCCCACATGCAATCCCAGGTGCGGGATTTCATCAGTCCCGAACGCAAGGCGCTGATCGCCAACGCCATGCGGGTGCACCGGGCCAAACAGCAGATTCTCGCCGAACTGGATGATGAAAGCCGGGCCAAGCTGGTCGCCATGGCCATCACCACGTTGTTGAATAACGGCTCAATGCCCAAGAAGCCATAGGACACCCCGTGCTCGCTGATCCCGATACCCTCGCCCAGGGCGTGCTGGCCGGCGAACGCCGTGCCGTCGCCCGTGCCATCACCCTGATCGAATCCACCCGCCCCGACCACCGCGAGGCGGCTGAGGCGCTGTTGCACCACTTGCTGCCCCATACCGGGCGCTCGGTGCGCATGGGCATCACCGGCGTGCCCGGCGCCGGCAAATCCACCTTCATCGAGGCGTTCGGCCTGCATGTGGTGGAAAAGGGCCATAAGCTGGCGGTGCTGGCGGTGGACCCCAGCAGCCCGCGCTCGGGCGGCTCCATCCTGGGCGACAAGACTCGCATGGAGGAATTGTCCCGCGACATCCGCGCCTTCATCCGCCCCAGCCCCTCAGGCTGCACCCTGGGCGGCGTGGCCCGGCGCACCCGCGAGGCCATGCTGGTGTGCGAGGCCGCCGGCTTCGACGTCATCGTGGTGGAAACCGTGGGCGTCGGCCAAAGCGAGACCGCCGTGGCCGATATGGTGGACATGTTCCTGTTGCTGCTGGTCCCCGGGGGTGGCGACGAATTGCAGGGCATCAAAAAGGGAATCGTCGAACTGGCCGACGCCATCATCGTCAACAAGGCCGATGGCGATCTGGAAGCCGCCGCCAACCGTGCCGCCCGCGACTACAAGAACGCCCTGCATTTGCTGACCCCGGCCAGCACCGCCTGGACCGTGCCGGTGGTGACCTGTTCCGCGCTGAAACAGTCCGGTATCGGCGCGGTGTGGACGGTGGTGGGCGAGTACCAAAAGGCCATGGAAGGGGCGGGAGACTGGTCCCGGCGCCGCTCCGCCCAGGCCCATGCCTGGATGTGGAACGAGGTGGGCGAGACCCTGATGCAGACCCTGAAGGACGATCCCCGCATCGCCCGATTGCTGCCTGAAATGGAAAAAAGCGTGGCCGAGGGAATGGTGGCGCCGGGCCGTGCGGCCCGACAGCTGGTGGGTACTTTTCGTGATAGCCACATGGAATAGAAATATTCCACCATTTTTCGGTACGCGCTTTGCACTCAGTTTGCTGTAAGAGTATTCTCTAGCTGCCCTCCCCTGACGAGTTCCCGAGACCCATCCCATGTCCACTCCCACCGTAAGCGACCTTCTGACCCTCAAAAAGGAGATGGTGGGGCTGTTCGGCCATCTGCAGAAAATCCGCAAGGAACTGGCTTCGCTGAATCCGCCCGGCGCCACCGACCATTTCGGCAGCATGTCGGAACAGCTGGACGCCATCGTTGCGGCGACCGAGGGCGCCACCAACACCATCATGGAAAGCGTCGAAGGTATCGACAATCTGATGGGCGAAGCCCGCACCTATTGCCAGGGCGGCAAGATGGGCGAGATCTTCGATCAGGTCACCGACAAGGTGAACATGGTGTTCGAGGCGTGCTCGTTCCAAGACATCACCGGCCAGCGTGTCACCAAGGTGGTGAACTCGCTGAAATTCGTCGAGGAACGCATCAACTCCATCATCTTCACCTGGGGCCGCGACGAGCTGACCCAGGTGGTGGTCGAGATCAAGGAAGACAAGGACCCCGACAAGCAGCTGCTGCACGGCCCGCAGCTTCCCGGCCAGGGCGTCAGCCAAGCCGATGTGGACAAGATGCTGGCGCAGACGGAAATCGATAAGCTGTTTGGATGATTCGGGCTGGTTGTCCGCGCGAGAGGCGTCCTGCACGTACAGCGAGTCGGAATCAGCTTGACTGGGGCGGGCCGCACCCTTAAAAACGCGGCTTCCCCGGTTTGCCGCCGGGACTGGATTACCTGTGTGCGTGCGCAAGCGCGCCGAAGAACAAAGAGGATGTCGACCATGGCCCGTCGTTGCGAAATCACCGGCAAGGGTGTTCTGACCGGTAACAACGTCAGCCACGCCAACAACAAGAGCCGCCGCCGCTTCCTGCCCAACCTGCAGGAAACCTCGGTGCTGTCCGATGCGCTGAACCAGATGGTTCGCCTGAAGGTCACCACCCGTGGCCTGAAGACCATCGAGCACAATGGCGGTCTGGACGCGTTCCTGCTGACCACTTCCAATGCCGTCCTGCCGGAAGAAGCTCGCCGCTTGAAGAAGCGCGTGCAGTCCGCGCTGGCGAAGAAGCAGGCCGCCGCGGCCTAATTCTTTTGCATGCGAATGACGCCAGGCCCTGAGGGAAACCTCAGGGCCTTTTGGCGTTTGGGGTTCCGCTGCCCAAACACAGCGTGTCATTTCGACAACCGCAGGGCGGAGAAATCTTGTGTCTGCGGAAATGCCATTCGGGTGGAGGCGAGATTTCTTCGCCTACAGCTCGTTCGAAATGACATTTAGGGGCGACCTAACCCCGTTTCCCCAGCACCTTCATCACCCGGCGCAGATCATCGGGCTGTTGGTCCACCGCGATGGGGACCCAGCTTGCCATGGTGCCGTGCTGGGTCAGCCGGGCCAGGGATTCCTCCTCCGGGGCGTCGTCCAGCCATAGGAAGGGCGTGGTGAAGTCGATGGCTTGGGCTTTGTATTCGTCCCAACGTGTGGGGCGGATGCGGGCCAGCAGGCTGTCCACCGCGTCGGCCTCGTCACCCGGGCCGATGGCGTGGCGGAAGATTGTGCGGATGGCGTCATCATTGCCGTCGCGGTTGCGGCTGGTCAGCCACGCGCAGTCATAGCGGTCGGTGGCCCATTGCAGGAACGGGCGCAAGTTCAGCGCCGGGGCCAGATCGCCGCGCAGGCGGGCATGGCCGCCCCGGCGCAGCAGGGTGCCGTCCACATCCAGATAAAGCCGCACATTCCCCCTCCCGCAATTTCGGCCATTGTGCCGCCAAAGGGAGCGCAGGGCAATTCACGCTGTTTCCGCGAAAGGCCGCAGATTGTCGAGGAATTGCCGTGTGCAGGCGGCCCAGGAAAACGTCACGGCGTGGGCGCGGGCGGTCTCGGGGGCGATGGTCAGCGCAGTCAGGGCGGCGGCGCGTAAATCCTCGGACAGCACGCCGGCAGGGGCGCCACCGATGACGTCTTGCGGGCCGGGCACCGGATAGGCCGCCACCGGCAGGCCCGAGGCCAGGGCCTCCAGCAGGACAAGGCCGAAGGTGTCGGTGCGCGACGGGAACACGAAGACGTCGGCGGCGGCGTAATGCCGGGCCAGTTCATCACCGAATTTGGCGCCGGTGAAGTGCACTTCGGGGTGCTGGCGCTTCAACTCGTCCAGCAGCGGGCCGTCGCCCACGACCACCTTGCTGCCGGGCAGGTCCAGATCCAGGAAGGCCTGGATGTTCTTTTCCACCGCCACCCGGCCCACACTCAAAAAGATCGGGCGGGGCAGCCCGGCGAAGGGGTCTGCCGCATCATGGGCCAGGGGGTGGAACAGTGCCGTGTCCACCCCACGCGACCAGCGCCCGATATTGACGAAGCCGCGCCGGAGCAATTCATCCTCGATGCCCTGGGTCGCCACCATGACCTTGGACGATTTGCCGTGGAAGCGGCGCATGACCGCATAGGACACGCCCAGGGGCACGCGGAAGCGGGCCTGGATGTATTCGGGGAATTTGGTGTGGTAGGCGGTGGTGAAGGGCAGCCCGTGGGCCAGACAATAGCGCCGCGCCGCCCAGCCCAGCGGGCCTTCGGTGGCGATGTGGATGGCGCAGGGCTGGGCGCTCGCGATCATCCGGGCCATGGCGCGGGCGGGGAACAGCGCCAGCCGGATTTCCGCATAGGTCGGGCAGGGGATCGAGCGGAAGCGGTCGGGGGTGACCATGACCATTTGGTGGCCGGCCTTCTCCAACTCGCTCTTCAGCGTGTCGAGCGTGCGGACGACACCATTGATTTGAGGGAGCCAAGCATCCGAGACGACGAGTATGCGCATTGGGTGGGCTCCGGCGCGGGTGCATGGGCAGGGGAGGCTGTCGCTTCATCGTGCCAATGCAGCACTGACAGGGTGCCGTCTTCGGCCTCCACCAAAGCGGTGCAGCTTTCCACCCAATCGCCGTCATTGGCGTACAGGATGTCGTCTATGTGGCGCAGTTCGGCATGATGGATGTGGCCGCAGACCACGCCGTCGGCGCCCTGGCGGCGGGCCTCGTCGGCCATGGTGCGTTCAAAATCGTCCATGAACTGGACGGCGTTCTTGACCTTGTGCTTCAAATAGGCCGATAGCGACCAATAGGGCAGGCCCAGGCGGCGGCGGGCCACATTCAGCCAATGGTTCAGGCTCAGCGCCAGCGTGTAGGCCTGATCGCCCAGATGGGCGAGCCATTTGGCGTATTTCACCACGCCGTCAAACGCGTCACCGTGCAGCACCAAAAGGCGGGTGCCGTCGGCGGTCACGTGGATGGCCTCGCACATGATTTCGATGTCGCCGAAATTGTGGTCGGCGTAGTCGCGGGCGAATTCGTCGTGATTGCCGGGGATGAAGATCACCCGCGTGCCCTTGCGGGCTTTTCTCAGGATCTTCTGCACCACATCATTATGGGATTGCGGCCAGTACCACGACCGTTTCAGCCGCCAGCCATCGACGATGTCGCCCACCAAAAACAGGGTGTCGGATTCGGTGCATTTGAGGAAGTCCAGCAAGGCATCCGCCTTGCATCCCCGTGTGCCAAGGTGGACATCGGAAATCCAGATGGTGCGGTAGAACCGGGTCTGGGCGGTGTCTGCGGTCATGGCGCATGTTCTAGTCTTGGGAATGCGCGGAAGTACATATTGATTGTCGTATGAATGGCGCTATTTCATGGAAATGACATGGGCGCGTCACAATTATTTCACGGTCATTCCGTATCCGTTTTGGCTATATGACCCCTCATGTTGGCGCAAAGCATGATCGAAATGGACAAACTCCCCCACGTCGCGGTTCAAGCCCGGCGTGTGCTGGTCATCTATAACCCCGCCGCCGGGCGCAGCCGCAGCAAGCGTCTGGCCGAGGTGATCGCTGGACTGAAGCTGCGTGGCTGCGTGGTCACCGAATGCAAGACCGGCCAGCGCGGCGACGCGGAAATCTTCGCCCGTGAGGCCTCGGCCGCCGATCATGACATCATCGTCGCCGCCGGCGGTGACGGCACCGTGAACGAGGTGGTCAACGGGCTGGTCAGCGGCATGAACGCGCCACCCCGCTTGGCGGTGATCCCGCTGGGCACCGCCAATGTGCTGGCGCTGGAAATCGGCCTGGACCCGGCCAATGCGGATCAGATCGCTGAGACCATCGCCACCGGCGCGGCCCGCACCGTCCATCTGGGTATCGCCAATGGCCGCCATTTCGTGCTGATGGCGGGCGCCGGACTGGATGCCCATGTGGTGGAAGGCGTCAACATCGCGCTCAAGCGCCACACCGGCAAGCTGGCTTATGTGGTGGAAAGCCTGCGCCAAGCCTTCGGCTACGACTTCCCCGCCCTGCAAGTGCGCGCCAATGGCGAAATCTATGAAGCCCGCATGGTGGTGGCGTGCAAGGGCCGCTTCTACGGCGGCCCATTCATCGCCGCCCCCGATGCCAGGCTGGAAAGCCCCAAGTTGGAAGTGTGCATTCTGCCCATGTCCGGGGTCAGCGGCTTGGTCCGCTACGGCATGGCATTGCCCATGAACAAGCTGGCGGAATTGCCCGAGGTCAAAGTGATCTCGGCTGAGTCCATCACCATCCTGGGTCCGCGCGGCGCCCCCCTGCAAGGCGACGGCGACATCATCGCCCGCCTGCCGGCGGAAGTGAGCATCGCGCGCGAGACGGTGGAGCTGGTCGTTCCGGGGTAAGGTGGAAGGATTCGGGCACGCCCTGTCCGCCTAATCTTTCATGCCTTCGGATTTAGGCCACTCCGCCAGCAATCGTTCGATCAGCGCGTCGCTGTGTTCGGCGCTGCAATGGTGCAGCAGCGGGCCATTGGGGGCGGCTTTCACATTGGGGCCGTGCAGGCAATGGCCCAGGCAACCGATCTCGGTGACGTTCCAGCCCAAACCCCGTGCGGCGAGGTCGCGGCGCAAGGCGTCGCTGAGCGCCTCGCCGCCGCCGGCACCACACGACCCCGCCGCGCCAAGGCGGCGGTGGGTGCAGATCATCAAGGTGGGCTCGGGCGTGTCGCTCATACTCCGACTATGGGCCAAGCCATGCGATTTCTCTAGGGCGGTTGCCGGGGGGGATTAGGTCAGCCGGCGGTCAGCGAGGCGGCCCAGACCAGCACCAGCAAGCCCATCGAAGCCACCACTCCCATGGCGATCCATCCCGCACGGTCGGCAGTTGAATGGGGAGCGGGCGGGCGCCCGGTGTCTTGATTGTCTTGGGTGCTCATGACCGGCTCGATTTCAATGGGGTAAGGAAGGCAACCTATACCCTGCCGGGGTGCGGGCGCTACCCTTTGCGGAAATTGCTCAGATGCCCGGCGGCACCGGCGGCGGCGCGGGCGCGCTTGACCAATTCGCCGCTTTTGCCTTCGGCGGCGGGCATGGACAGCAGGCGTTGCAATTGCTCGCTGCCACAGGACGGGCAAACGGGGGTTTCGGACGAGCGCACCAGGGCTTCGAACGTGGCGTCACAGCCGGTGCAGCGGTAGGAATAAAGCGGCATGGGGCCCTCGCAAGCGTCAATCTGCCTGCAAGCATAGCATCACCGGGGGCTGATTAAAATATGAGCGGGCTTAAAGCTGGGCGAGGGACAACAGGCTGTCGCCCAAACTGCCCGCCACCCGGCGGATGGTGGCGTTGGCGCCCGGCGTGACCATCATGCCCAGGGAGACGTCGCCCAAGGGCGGCAAGGCATCGATGGGGGCAAGGCCCGCATTGCCACGGATGACCATGGCGGGCAATGCGGTGATGCCGATGCCCGCCCCCACCGCATTGCGCAGGGAATCCATGCTGGGCGTGGTGAACACGGTCTGGTGGGCGATGCCGGCATCGCGCAGGGTGCGCAGCATGGCCTTGCGGTAGACGCAGCCCTCGGGGAAGCAGACCAAGGGCAGCCCGGCGCCATGGGTGGCGGCCATGGTGAAATCGGGGGCGGCGGCCCAGGTCAGGCGCAGATGCAAAAGCGGCGCGCCCAAATCGTCCGGGGCGGTCAGCTTATAGAAGGCCACATCCAGCTCGCCGGCCTCGCACCGGCTGCGCAGGCGGTCCGAGACATCGGTCTCCACCTCCAGCTGAAGGTCGCCCACCAGGGGTTTGATCTTTTCCATGGCCTCGGGGAAACCGATGTCCAGGAAGTCGGCGGGCATGCCCAGGCGCACCCGGCCCAGGGCGGTGCGGCCGGAAATCTCGCGCAGGGCCACGTCGTTCAGCGCGATGATCTGGCGGGCGAACCCCAGCAGCTTGTGACCGCTGGCGGTCAGTTCCAGCACCCGGCCCTGGCGGCGCACCAACAAGGACACGCCCAGGGATTGCTCCAGCCGGCGCAGCCGCAGGCTGATGGCCGATTGGGACCGGCCGATGACCTCGCCCGCTCGGGAAAAACTCATGGAATCCACGATGGCGATGAAGGCGCGCAGGCCGTCGATGTCCAGAGTTTCAATCATACCGCGTTCATTCCGCTGGTTCGCCTCTTAAAGATCCACATGGCGGCGGGTCGGCGTCAACGCAAAGATGGGGTGGCCGCCTTCTTGGGGAAGGCGGCCACACCGCCGGCAATGGGGCTGGGTGAGCGCCGGCGGATGGAATTGCTTAGCGGTTCAGCGGCTCGGCGAAGACGGCGCGCTCGATCAGGGCGGCCAGCAGAACCGGGGTTTCCAGCATGGCGTAATGGCCGGCATCGGCGATGGTCGCCACCTGCAGGCGCGGATAGGCGCGCTGGAATTGCGGCTCGAGCGCGGCGGTGCGGTAGAACGGGATGTCCTGGGCGCCGGTCAGCAGCGCCACCGGAATGGTCAGACCCACGGTGCGGGCGGCGAAATCCGTGCTGGTGAACATGGCGAGATAACCCTGCATGGCCTCGGGCGAGGCCTTGCGCGCCATGGCCTTCTTGCGATCCACCCAGCCGGTGCCATAGCGGTTGCTGGTGCGCGCGGTCACCGCGGTGCGGAACGCCTCGTCGTCGGTGATGACAGCGCGCAGCTTGCCCATGCCGGTGGCGTCGGTCTTGAACCCGGTGGCCGGCACCGGCGAAATGGCGATGACGCTTTTGATGCGGTCGGGATATTGGGCCATCAAATACTGGGCGATCATGCCCGACATGGAATGGCCGACCACGTGGAAGCGGGCATGGCCCAAACTGTCCATCAGGGCGACCACGTCACCGGCGGCTTCCTCCATGGTGTAGCTGCCGGACATGGCGCGCGACAGGCCATAGCCGCGCAGATCGGCGAAGACGTATTGCGCCCGGCTGATGGACAGATAGGGCACCATGGCATCGTAATTGGTGTGGTCGCCCAGCCATTCATGCAGCACCACCACGGCTTCCGGCCCAGCCCCCACGGTGACGTGCCCAAGCACAGGGCTAGCCGGCAAGGACGACGTGCAGGCGGCGAGGCCAAGCGCCGAGGCGCCCAGCAGGAAGTTGCGGCGATTGACTGACCCGAGCATGTGCTTTGTTTCCACTAAAAGTCCAAATTAGCGGAGACGATGATGCCTGTGGTGGTGGCGCCCTGTGAAATGAGTTGTGCGCTCGCCATAATTGCCGGGGCGCATGATGCGCTAAGCTTGTTTCTACTCCAACACGGTCGGCATCCCCTTCGCCAGCACTTGGCGTTCCGCCACCATGGCCCCCGACACGGCGAAGCCCAAGGCGGTGCCGTCGGCGGTGGTGAACAGGGCCTTGCGGTCCTTGCCGTCCCCCGTCACCACCCACGCCCCCACGGCTCCGGGTGGCGGCCAAGGCGCGGGCCTGGGCCATGAGCGGCAACACATAGGGCAGCGGCCCGGCCTCGGTCTGGGCGCAATCGCCCATGGCGAACACTTCCGCCACCTCGACGGCACCCAGTTCACGGGCACGGCGGGCGAAGAACAGGTATTTGCGGTTCGCCATGGACTCACCGGCGAAGGCGGCCTCGATGTTCTTGACGGTGGGGGAAGCGGGATTATGGGCCATGGAATCTGTCCTCTCCAGGGGCGTTTGATGGAGAGACCTTACCCAATGGCGTCGATCGACTGAAACGAGTTGTATCGGTTAGTGTGATCGAGTGAGTCGATTAATAGCGAAGGCTTTGAAGGGTGATCCCGGGTAACTGATGTTCCGGCGCCCTCACCAACCAGAACAATAGGCCCGCCTCAGCTATGGCTCAACCTTATATAATTCCCGCCCGCCGGTGTGTGATTGCGATCGCATTATTCACCACCAAGGGCACCAAGGACACCAAGAGGGCATGCCGGAGCGCGTTCAGCCAGCCACCCGGCAATAGCTTCGTGCCCTTGGTGGTAAATTTAAGGCTCCTCGACGTTTCAAGTGGATTTAAGGATGTCGCCGAGCGGTGCCGCGATCAGGTAGATCATGGTGATGAAGGTGTTGACGTTGCGATAGCCACGGGCTCTGGCGCGAGCGGCCTGGAAGATGCCATTGAAGGCCTCGTCTATCCCTGCTTCTGCTCGCGCGGCGACATTTT
>JACMKT010000064.1 GCA_014380005.1 Rhodospirillales bacterium | reverse complement strand
TGCGCTCGAGCATGGCCATGATCCGCCCGGTGGCCCGCATGGACGATGCCAGCCGCCGCATGATCGATTTGTCCCTGCCCGCCGGCATGGTCCGCATTCCGGTCACCGGCGACGATCTGGATATCGCCAAGGCCCAGGTGCCGCCGGGATTGGCGTTGGTCGAGCTGAAGCCGTGGCGGGGTAAGTAAAACCTACTTCGCGTCATCCCCGCGAAAGCGGGGATCCATGGTGGGAAATGGCACCATGGACCCCGGATCTGCGCTACGCTTGTCCGGGGTGACGATAGTCTTTGGGGAAGCTTCCCCCCTACGCCATCATCTTCCACCAGCGCCGGGCTTCGCCCGTCGGCCATTCAGGGCCGTGACCCGAGAACAGCACGGTGTCGTCGGCCAGTTTGCCCAGCAGGCGGGGGATGGATTGCCACAGCTTTTCCTCGCTGCCGCCGGGCAGGTCGGTACGACCGACGCCGTGGCGGAACAGGGTGTCGCCGGTCAGGACGAAGCCGCCGAAATCAAAGCAGACGCCGCCGGGGGTATGGCCGGGGGTGTGGATGGTGTTGATGGTGATGCCACCCAGGGTCAGGCCGGGCTCGCCAGCGAAGGTCTTGACTCGGGCGGGGCCGTCCTGGGCTTGGCCGGTGAAGCTTTTGTTCAGTTCGCTGGCACGGGCGATGACCGGGGTCTCGTCCGCATGGGCGATGGTGTCCACATCCAGGGCCAGTTCCAGCGCGCGGGCGGCGCCCAGATGGTCGGGGTGGCCGTGGGTCAGCCAGATGGCCACGGGCTTGCCCTTTTCGGCCTCCACCGCCGCTAGAATGCGTTCGGTGTCGCCACCGGGATCGACGACCACCAATTCGCCGGTGGGGCGGTGATGGACGATATAGGCGTTCTCGTACCAGGGTGGGCTGGTGACCACCACGGTCAAACTGAAATCGCCGAATTCGCCAAGGTGATGGACGGTCATCGAAGGGATGCTCATATGGTTCTTATTGCGAGTCCCGGTATAGCCCAAGCGCGCTCCGCTTTCCAGGCAAGGGTTCTTTAACCCGGGCGGCTCACAATGGTGAACTTTCCCTTTCGGATAGGCATGATGACCGAAAATAGCGATACCGGACCGTTTCCATCCGCTCGGGAAGACGCCGCCACCGCCCAAAAGGTGATGGAGGAAACCCCGCAGACCGCGTCGCCCGCCTTCCGCTTGGCCTTCGAGGACGATGATTTTCTGCTGCGCGCCGATCTGCGCCCGGTGCGCCTGCAGCTTGAATTACTGAAGCCCGAATTGCTGCAGCAGGAACAGGGCATCCGCTCCACCATCGCCATGTTCGGCTCGGCCCGCATTCCCGACCCGGAAACCGCCGCCCTGAATCTGGCGGAAGCCGAGGCTGCCGCCCGCGCCGCGCCGCGTGACAAGGTGGCGGCGCGCAAGCTGTCGGTGGCCCGGCGCATGCTGGCCAACTCACGCTATTACGAAGAGGCCCGCCGCCTTGCAGGGATCGTCAGCAACACCTGCGTGGGCGAGCATGTGTGCGACTTTGTGGTCAAGACCGGCGGCGGCCCCGGCATCATGGAAGCCGCCAATCGCGGTGCGTTCGAGGTGGGCGGCAAGTCCATCGGCCTGAACATCGTGCTGCCCATGGAGCAATCGCCCAACCGCTACGTTACCCCGGAACTGTGCTTCCGCTTCCACTACTTCGCCATCAGAAAGATGCACTTCCTGATCCGGGTGAAGGCGCTGGTGGTGTTCCCCGGCGGCTTCGGCACCCTGGACGAATTGTTCGAGGCGCTGACTCTGATCCAGACCGGGAAGATAGAACCCATCCCCGTGCTGCTGTTCGGCCGCGAGTATTGGGAGCGCGTCATCAACGTGGACGCCATGGTCATGGAAGGCATGGTCAGCCCCGAGGACAAGGATCTGCTGACCTTCGTGGAGACGGCGGAAGAGGCGTGGAACCTGATCGCCGAGTTCTACCGGCTGCCGCGGTAGGCTACCCCTCCCGCACCCGCTCCAGGAAGCTCTCCACCTCGGCCCGCATCGCGTCGGATTGCTGGTTCAGCGCTTCCGCCGCCGACAGCAAATCCGTGGCGCTGACTTCCGTATCCCGCGCCGCTTCGGTCACATCCATGATGTTGCGCGATACCTCGGCGGTGCCGGCGGCGGCCTGTTGGACCGAGCGGGAAATATCGCCGGTGGCGATGCCCTGTTCCTGGACCGCCGAGGCCACCGTGGCGGTGATGGTGGAGATGGTGTCGATGGTCTGGGTGATGCCGTTGATGGCCGATACCGCCTTGTCGGTTTCCGATTGGATGGCGGCCACCTGGGACTGAATGTCCTCGGTGGCCTTGGCGGTTTGATTGGCCAGCGACTTGACCTCGTTGGCGACCACGGCGAAGCCCTTGCCGGCGTCACCGGCGCGGGCCGCTTCGATGGTGGCGTTCAGCGCCAGCAGATTGGTCTGGGCGGCGATGTCGTTGATCATCTTGACCACCTCGCCGATGCGGGCGGCGGCTTCGGCGAGGCCGCGCACCATGCGGTTGGTGTCTTCCGCCTCGCCCACGGCGCGGCTGGCGACGTTCGAGGCTTCCACCACCCGGCGGCTGATTTCGCCGATGGAGGCGGTCAGTTGCTTGGTGGCCGCCGCCACCGCCTGAACATTGCCCGAGGCCTGATCGGACGCGCTTGCCATGGATGACGCCTGGGTCAAGGTGCGGTCGGCGGTGGTGGATAGCCCTTGCGCGTTGGATGTCAGGGCGCCGGCAGCGGCGGTGACTTCACCCACCACCTTTTCCATGGTGGCGGTGAAGCTGCGGGTGACCGCATCCATGGCGGCGCGCTTGGTCAATTGGGCTTCGATTTCGGCTTCGCGCAGGCGGTCGATTTCTTCGGCGCGGGCCAGGGAATCCTTGAACCCGGCCAGAGCCCTGGACATGTCGCCCACCTCGTCATGGCGGTGGGTGTCGGTCAGTTCCACCGAATAATCCCGCGCGGTCAGGCGCTCCATGTCGTCGGCAAGGCGGCCGATGGCGGATAGCTGCATCTTGGTGACGAAAAACAGCACAAGGCAGCCCACCATGCCGATGATTGCGGCGGTGCCGATGACCGGCAGGCGGATGTCTCCGAGCATGGCGAAGAAGGTGGAGCGCGGCATGCCCGCCACTATGGCGCCGATGACCTTGCCCGAGGCATCCTTCACCGGTTCGTACCCCACCAGATAGACGGTGCCGATGACGTTGGCTTCGCCGAAGAAGGGTTTGCCCTCGGTCAGGACGGTTTCATAGATGGGGCCTTGGGCCAATTGGGTGCCCACGCCGCGCTTGCCCTCGGTGGTCAGGACGTTGGTGGAAACGCGGGTGTCGCCTTTGAAGATGCTGGCGCCGATGCCCATGGCCCAGCGCAACTGGTCCACCACCTCGTGATTGTTGTCCACCACATAGCTGCCCCAGGCCAGCTTGCCGTTCACCAGATGGGCGTCGCCGCCGCCCTTGGTGCGCAGCAATTCCTGGAAAATGCGCAGATTGGCTTTTTGGCTTTCCACCGCGCGGGCGGCAAGGCTGCTTTGGACGATGCCCAGCACCAGGGAAATCATGGCGATGGTGCTGACGAACGCGCCCAGCACAGTGATCAGTACGATACGGTGGGTGATGGACAGGCGGGCAAAAAGCGAATGCATGAGCGAATCCCGGACGGCAACCAGAGCGAATGTTCACCGCTCATGCTAACAGCCCAGAGATGCATCGCCAACACCATATAGTAGTGTTGGCGATGTGCTGAATGACGTTTGCTAGATTTCCACCTGACTTCCCAGTTCCACCACACGGTTAGAGGGTAGGTGGAAGAACTCCATGGCGCCGGTGGCCGAGCGGGCCATCCAGGCGAACAAATGCTCGCGCCACAGGGCCATGCCCGGGTTGTTGGACGGGATGATGGTCTCACGCGACAGGAAGTACGAGATGCTCATGGGTTCGTAGAAGAAGCCCAACTGGTCCGTGCGGGCATGGGCCAGGGTCTTGGGCAGGTTGGTATCTTCCATGAAGCCGAAGCGCAGGATCAGGCGTTGGAAGCCCGGCGCCATCTCGATGGCCTCGATGCGGCGCGAGGGGGGCACCACTGGCACTTCCTCCATGGACACGGTCATGATCACCACCCGTTCATGGATGACCTTGTTGTGCTTGAGGTTGTGCAGCAGGGCCAGCGGGATGCCCTCCTGGGTGCCGGTCAGGAAGATGGCGGTGCCGGGCACGCGGGCGACGCGGTCGGACAGGGAGGCCAGGAACACGTCCACCGGCATGTTCTCGGCCTTAAGGCGCGCCATCAGCAGGGCGCGGCCCCGCTTCCAGGTGGTCAGGAACAGGAAGATGGTCAGGCCGATAGCCAGCGGGAACCAGCCGCCATGGGGGATTTTGGTGGCGTTGGCCAGGAAGAAGGCTAGATCCAGGGTCATGAACACGCCCAGCAGCATCATCACCCGGCGGCGGTTCCAGCCCCATAGCAGGACCATGACCATGCCGATCAGGCAGGCGTCGATGACCATGGTGCCGGTCACCGCCACGCCATAGGCCGAGGCCAGATTGGACGAGGTCCTAAAGCCGAGGACCAGGGCCATGACGAAGAAGCACAGCACCCAGTTCAGCACCGGAATGTAGATCTGGCCGATCTCTTTTTCCGAGGTGTGGATGATGGTCATGCGCGGCAGATAGCCCAGCTGAATGGCCTGACGGGTGACCGAGAAGGCACCGGAGATCACCGCTTGCGACGCGATCACGGTGGCGCAGGTGGCCAGGATCAGCAGCGGGATGCCGGCCCAGGCCGGGGCCATCAGGAAGAACGGGTTTTCCAGCGCCTCGGGCCGGGTCAGCAGCAGGGCGCCCTGGCCGAAATAATTCAGCACCAGCGCCGGCAGCACCAGCATATACCAGCCCAGGCGGATGGGCAGGCGGCCGAAATGGCCCATATCGGCGTACAAAGCCTCGGCACCGGTCACCGCCAGCACCACCGAGCCCAGGGCCAGGAAGCCCAGCCAGCCGTCGCCCACCAGGAACATCAGGGCGTAATGGGGCGACAGCGCCTTCAGCACCTCGGGGTGCAGGCCGATGTTGCGGATGCCCAGGATGGCAAGGACCACGAACCAGCCGACCATGATGGGGCCGAACACCACGCCCACGGCGGCGGTGCCATGGCTTTGGATGGCGAACAGCACCACCAGGATGCAGATGGTGGCCGGAACCACCCAATGCTCCATGGCCGGCGCTACCACTTGCAGGCCTTCCACCGCCGACAGGATGGAAATGGCCGGGGTGATCATGGAATCGCCGTAGAACAAGGCGGCGGCGAAGATGCCCAGGGCCGCCGTCAGCGCCATCAGCTTGGGCCGGCCTTGCGAGGCCGTGCTGACCAGCGCCAGCAAAGCAAGACTGCCACCTTCGCCGCGATTGTCGGCGCGCATGATGAAGATGACGTATTTGATGGACACCACGATGGTGACCGCCCAAAAAATCAGCGACAGCACGCCCAGCACATGCAGGCGGTCCAGCTCCAGCGGATGGGGGCCGGCGAAGGTTTCCTTCATGGCGTAAAGCGGGCTGGTGCCGATGTCGCCGAAGACGACGCCGATGGCCCCGAACATCAGGGTGAAGACATTACGCGAATGCCCAGCGGGCTGCTCGTCTTCGAAATTGGCGTTGGAACCTGCGGCTGTCATGAAATCTCGGTTACAGTTGAACCTGGGTTCCCAACTCGACCACGCGGCCGGCGGGGATTTGGAAGAAGTCGGTGGCGGAGACCGAATTACGGCTCATTACCACGAACAGCTGTTCACGCCACTCGGCCATTTCGGGGCTGATGGACGGGATCAGGGTTTCGCGGCCCAGGAAGAACGAGGTCTGCATGACATCGAACTCAAGGCCGAACGCTTTGCTCAGGCGCAGCACCTTGGGCAGATTGGGTTCTTGGAAGAAGCCGTAGCGCACGGTCATGCGGTAGAAGCCCTCGGCAATGCCCTCCACCAGCACACGGTCCTTGGCGGACACGCGCGGGATGTCGTCGAACAGCACGGTCATGAACACCACGCGCTCGTGCAGCACCTTGTTGTGCTTCAGATTATGCAGCATGGCGACCGGCACCATCTCGGGATTGCCGGTCATGTAGATGGCGGTGCCGCCCACCTTGTGGGTGGGGTTTTCCTTCTGGCGCGCCAGGAACATCTCGATGGGCAGGGAATCTTCGGCCAAGCGCTTGGACAGGATTTGGCGGCCGCGCTTCCACGTCACCATCAGCAGGAACATGCCCAGGCCGACCATCAGCGGGAACCAGCCGCCATCGGGGATCTTGACCAGATTGGCGCCCAGGAAGGTGAGGTCGATGACCAGGAAGGCGATGCCCAAACCGATGCACAGGGCCAGCGACCAATTCCACAGGGTGCGTGCCACCACCAGGGCCAGCACGGTGCTGCACACCATGGTGCCGGTCACGGCGATGCCATAGGCGCCGGCCAGATTGGACGAGGATTTGAAGCCCAGCACCAGCACGACGATACCGATGAACAATCCCCAATTGGCGCGCGGGATGTAGATCTGGCCCGATTCCTCATCGGAGGTGTGGCGGATTTCCAGGCGTGGCGAGAAGCCCAATTGCACCGCTTGGCGCGACAGCGAGAACACGCCCGAGATCACCGCTTGCGAGGCGATGACCGCCGCACAGGTGGCAAGGCCGATCATGGGATACAGCAGGGGTTCCGGCACCAGCAGGTAGAAGGGGTTTTTTACCGCCTCGGGATTGTCCAGCAGCAAGGCCGCTTGGCCGAAATAATTGAGCACCAGTGCCGGCAGCACCATGACGAACCAAGCGTATTGAATGGGGCGCTTGCCAAAATGGCCCATATCGGCGTACAGCGCCTCGGCCCCGGTCACTGCCAACACCACCGAACCCAGCACGAAGAAGGCATGGATGCCGTGGTCGATGATGAAGACCGCACCATGGATGGGGTTCAGCGCTTTCAGGATGGCCGGCTCGGTGATGATCTCCATCAAACCGAAGCCGCCCAGCGCGGTGAACCACAGCACCATGATGGGGCCGAACACCGCGCCGATCTTGGTGGTGCCCCGGCTTTGCACCAGGAACAGCACCGCCAGCACCGATAGGGTGATGGGTTGCACATAACGGGCTAGATGCGGTGACGCGACCTCAAGGCCTTCCACCGCCGACAGCACGGAAATGGCCGGGGTGATGATGCCGTCGCCGAAGAACAGGGCTGCGCCGAACAGGCCCAGCACCATGACCGGCCCCATGCGGCGCTTATCCGTATGGGCCGAGTGCATGGCCAGGGCCAGCAGCGCCAGGATGCCGCCTTCGCCGCGGTTGTCGGCGCGCATGACGAACAGCACGTATTTTAGGGTGACGACGATGATCAGCGCCCAAAACACCAAGGACGCGATGCCCAGCACATTGGCCTGGGTGACCGCCAGCCCGTGCTCGCCGCCGAAGCATTCCTTGATGGTGTAAAGGGGCGAGGTGCCGATATCGCCATAGACGACACCGATGGCCGCGAGGGACAGCGTCGCCAGCCGGCGGGCATCCATCTCGACCGGTTTGCCCGATCCCATATCCATACGCGCATCCCCGTATTAGCGGCGACGATATAGCCGTGTGCAGCGCAAAAGAGTCAAGCTCTCGCTCAAATAGGTCCCGTTCCGGGGATGCCGGGGATAATGCCTTAGGGTTGTGCATACAGCAACCGTGACGGCGTCTGCGGCTAAAGGCCGGTCAATAATTCGTCCACGAATTCCGGCACCAGTTCCGAGGCCGGGCCGTATTGCGCTTCGTTGAACAGGCTGGCGCCGTCGCTGGGGTCCAGGTTCAGTTCCACCGTATGGGCCAGCCCACGTTGGCGAACGGCGGCGACGAAGCCGGCGGCGGGGTAGACGTGGCCCGAGGTGCCGATGGACACGAACAGGACGCAGCCATCCAGGGCGTCGCCGATGCGGTCCATCTCCAGCGGCATTTCGCCGAACCACACCACATGGGGACGTATGCCGCCGGCGCGGCGGCATTGGGGGCAGGGGGTGTCCATGGTCACATCCCTGGCCCAAGGCATGATGTCGTCGCAGCGCAGGCAGCGCACCTTCAGCAATTCGCCATGCATGTGGACCAATTGGGTCGAGCCCGCCCGTTCGTGCAGATCGTCGATGTTCTGAGTGACCAGCAGCACGCCGCCCGGCCATTCCTTTTCCAGCCGGGCCAAGGCGTGATGGGCCGGGTTGGGCTGGATGTGGGGCTCGGTCAGGCTGCGGCGCCGGGCGTTATAGAATTCCTGCACCAGCTCGGGGTCGCGGCGGAAGCCCTCGGGCGTGGCGACGTCCTCCAGCCGCACCTTGGACCACACGCCGCCGGCGCAGCGGAAAGTATCCAGGCCGGATTCCTGGGAGATGCCGGCGCCGGTCAGCACGACGATAGGACGGGTGGGCGAGATGATGGGCCGGGTCATGCGGAGGGGCCGCCTTGGTTATGCAAGGCCTTAGGATAGGCAGGCATGCGGGTGTCATCAAGGGAAGCCGGGAACAAGACCAGGGCAATCGGGTGAACGAGGGGAGCGACAGGCGGTCAAAGTTCTGAATCAATCGGTAGCCTCTCATGTGCGGGATGGAGGCTGCGACAGCGATGAACGAGGCGATCAGCGAGGGCATAGTTTTTCTTGAGCATTTCCGCGACCTTCCGGACCCGCGACAGGCAGGGAAAGTCGTGTATCCGCTGGACGAGGTTCTGCTGCTGTGCCTGCTGGCAGTATTGGCCGGAGCGGAAGCCT
>JACMKT010000063.1 GCA_014380005.1 Rhodospirillales bacterium | reverse complement strand
ACCGGGTCTTCACGTCCTACGACAACATCGTGGACCACTGCTGCTACGCCTGGAACAAACTCGTCGATCAGCCCTGGACCATCATGTCCATCGGGCTGCGCCAATGGGCGCATGGGTTCTGATCAATGGGACTCGGTATAATACCAATTCCTGGAAATACGGCGTAGCTTTCCCACTGTCGGGACTTTCACCCGAGGGTCCGCGCCAAAAGCACATGGCATGGCCTTCGCATGCCTCCACGGCCTGCGCATATGGGAGGCAAGTGGATGTGGCGGGCAGGCGCAGTCAAAAAACGTACTTTGCTCGTTGCGCTGAGTTTGGTGCTGGCGTGGTGGCTGGGCAATGATTGGTATGCCGCCTACAGCCAGGAAAAGAACGTCCTGAAGGCTGAACGCCAATTATCACTGCAGGCCCAAGAAATCATGGCCGTGCTGAACAAGCGCCTTGGACTGCTGGACGGCATGGAATCCTTCATCAAATCCGAAATCATCGCCACCCGGAAGCCGGTGGAGGGCAATGCCGAGCTGGCATCCTTCATGACCGGATTGCTGAGCACCGCACCGGGCATCCGTGGCCTGTCGGTGGCGCCCAAAGGCATCATCACGGCAGTACAGCCCCTGGCCGGCAACGAACCGGCGCTGGGGTTGAATTTGAGAACCGACCAGCGCGCCAGCGGGGCCGAAGCCATGGGCGAGGCCATCCGCACCCGCAAGATCGTCGTCAGCGACCCGTTCGAATTGCTGCAAGGCGGCCTGGGGCTGGTGGCGCGCAAGGCCGTTTTCGAGGACGGCAAATTCTGGGGCGTGGTCTCCATCATACTGGACATGCAGCCCTTCCTGGAAGAAAGCGGCCTGCGCCATTCCGGCAAAGCGGGCATGGCGCAGATCGCCATGCGCGACCGGGCCGGCAACGTCTTCTTCGGCGCGCCGGAAGTCTTCCAATCCCAGCCGGCCTTACGCCGCCTGCACATGATTTCGGGCGATTGGGAAATCGGCGCCGTGCCCCTGGGCGGCTGGGCCATGGTCATGCACGGCGATCTGGTCTTTTTCCGCAGCATCACCGCCGCCCTGTGCCTGCTGGTGCTGGGCGCATTCCTGTCCCACCGCCAATTGCTGCCCCGCGCCGATGCGGGCGGTCCCGCGCCCAAGATCACCGCCGCCCTGGCCTTGCCGGTGGTGCTGGTGCTGACCATGTCGCTGACCGGAGTGGCCCTGGTCTGGCTGTCCCAGGAACGGGATCTGGCCGACGAGCGCGAGCGGTTGAGCAACGATCTTGACCGCGCCATCGAAGTGATCGACCACAGCCTGGACGGTGACCGCGTGTTCCTGGAACATCTGGCCGACGAGATCGCGCGCGGCACCGTGGACGCCAACGACTTCCAAAGCAAGGCGGCGCTTTACGTCACCGCCCATCCCGGCCTGATCAACGTCACCTGGAGCGACGATGCTTTCGTCATCCGCAACACGGCGCCACTGGAACCCAATCGCCAAGTCCTTGGCCTGAAACTGACGCTGAGCGAACCGGAGCGGACGTCGCGTCTGGCCCGCGACACCCATGCCAGCGCCTACACCAAACCGTTCACCGTGCTGCAAGGCGTGCCCGCCTTCGAGTTATACGTCCCCATCTACCGCGACAGCCGTTTCTTGGGCAATTTGGGCGGCGTGTACTCACTGCCCGAAATGCTGCGCCACACCCTGCCCGACTGGGTCCATGAGCGTTATGGCCTGACGGTCAGAAGCGAAAGCGGCGCCGTCCTGGTGGAGAATTACAAACTGGGCCGGGACGTGGATTCCCGCATCACCGGCAGCCGCAACCTGCCCCTGCTGGCCGAGAACGCCACCATCGGCTTCAGCCGCTATACCCCTTCGGGCGATTGGCGGGTGACCTTGCTCGCCATTCTGTCCGTCAGCCTGACCTTGGGCATGGCCTACACCATCGCCGCGCAGCAACGGGAAATCTCGGTGCGCCGGCGGGTCGAGGGCGAACTGACGCGCACCGTGGCGGAACTGACCCGCACCAATGTGGAACTGGAACGCTTCGCCTATGTGGCCGCCCACGATCTGCAGGAGCCCATCCGCTCGGTGGTCAGCTTCTCGCAATTGCTGGAACGCCGTCACGGCCCCCATCTGGCCGAGGAGGCGCGGGAATATATCGGCTTCGTGGTCTCAGGCGCCAAACGCCTGTCCACCCTGATCGCCGCCTTGCTGGATTACAGCCGGGCCGGCCACAGCCATACCAACGCCCAGGAAACCGATTGCAACGCGGTGGTGAGCGGCGTGCTGGAGTATCTGCGCGCAACCATCGACCAGACCCGCGCCGAAGTCACGGTCGCGCCCCTGCCCACGGTAGTGGGCGACAGTTGCCAACTGCACCAATTGTTCCAGAACCTCATCGGCAACGGGCTGAAATACTGCCGCCCCACCGCCCCGCCCTCCATCACCGTGAAGGCCGAGCGGTCACATGATGGCTGGGTCTTCGAGGTGTCCGATAACGGCATCGGCATCGACAAGGAATATCATTCCCACATCTTCGAGCCGTTCCGCCGCCTGCATTCCGCCACGGCCTATCCCGGCACCGGCATCGGCCTGAGCCTGTGCAAGCGCATCGTGGAAAACCATGGCGGCAAGATTTGGGTGGAGGCTTGGCCCGACACCGGCAGCCGCTTCCACTTCACCCTGCCCGACCGCCCGGCCAACGCTGCCGCTGCTGCGTAGGCCCGTTATCGCGGCTGCGGGCGACAGATCAACGGCCCGAACGCCCAGAATGGCCCCGAACGCCACCGGCGAGGCCCGCCCCCACCACCGCCCGCAGCTTTTCCAGCGCCTCATCCCGCCCCGGCTGGTAGTCATTCTCTTCCCACCAGCGATCCACCTCGGCCAGGGCGCGGCCGATTGCCGGGCCTCGGTGCACGCCCAGGGCCAGGGCGTCGGCGCCGCGGACGGGCAGTTGGACTGGTTGCCAGTGATCGGCTAAATCCAGTAATTGGCTCCAGCGGGCGGTATCGGCGCTACGGGCGCCATTGACCACGCGATGGGCGGCCCAGGCGGTCAGGATCAGATCGCGGAATTCGTCCACCCCCACCTTACGCAGGGCACGGCGGGCGGCGCGGGACTCCATGGCTACGTCCACCGCCACACGGGGGACGGCAATGGCGGTCATGCGGGTGGTTTGGGCCACCGACAGTTTCAGGCGCTCGCCGATGGCTTTCGCCCCCGCCGCATCAGTGTTGAGCATGGCGCCCAGGCGGCGGATGGGATCGGGGCGGATGCCGTCGCGCACCATGGCGCGGCTTTCCAGCCAGGTCAGCACTTTCAGGCGGCTGAATTCGCAGGCCTCGGGCAGGATGGGGGCCAGAATGCCCTCGGCATGCATGACGATCAGCACCGCCGCCGGGTCGGGGGCCTGCAACAGGCGGATCAGTTCGCCCGCCACCCGCTCGCCCGACAGCCTGACCAATTGGGGCGCCGCCTTGCGGCAGGCTTCCAAGGCGGCGGGGTCCATGGGCGGGCGGCCGTAATGGGCGAAGAAGCGGAAAAAGCGCAGCAGGCGCAGCACGTCTTCGTCGATGCGCTTGGCCGGGTTGCCGACGAAGCGCACCCAGCCGGCGCCCAGATCGGCCAAGCCGTTGAACGGATCGTAGATGCGGCCCTGGGAATCGGCGCACATGGCGTTCATGGTGAAATCGCGCCGCGCCGCGTCGGCGGTCCAGTCATCGGTGAAGGCCACCGTGGCGTGACGGCCAAAGGTCTCCACGTCGTTGCGCAACGTGGTGATCTCGAAATGCTCTTTGCCGATGATGGCGGTCACGGTGCCATGGGCGATGCCGGTGGGGATGGCGTGGATGCCCGCCTCGTCCAGCAGCGCCAGCACCCGTTCCGGCGGGTCGTGGGTGGCGATGTCGATGTCCTTGATGGACCGCTTCAGCACGGAATCGCGCACGCAGCCGCCGACGAAACGCACATCGGCGCCATCGGCCATCAACGCCGCTACCACCGCCTTGGTCTCGGGCGCGTCCATCCACGGCTGGGGCGATAATTGGCCCATGGGTTCGTTTGCCACCGGCACCAGCCGCATCATGACTTGCAACTCAGCACGTCGGACAAATTCACCAGGATGCCGGCGGTGGCGCCCCAGATCACCCGTTCCTCATAGGTCAGCGCCCAGAAGGGCCGGTGACGGCCTTCCACCACGCGGCGGTTCAGCTTGTGGTTTTCCGGGTCCAGCACGAAGGCCAGGGGAACTTCGAACACTTCCGCCACTTCGAACGGATCAGCCGTCACCTCGAAGGGCGGGGTGATGATTCCCACCACCGGGATGACCATGAAGCCGGTGCCGGTGATGTATTCGTCCAGCCGGCCCAGCACGGTGACGCGCTCGGGCAGCAGGCCGATTTCTTCCTGGGTTTCACGCAAGGCGGCAACCACGAAATCGCCGCCATCGGAGTCCTCCAGCCGTCCGCCGGGGAAGCTGATCTGTCCGGGGTGATGGGCCAGATGGTCGGTGCGCTGGGTCAGCAGCACGGTCATGCCCTGGGGCCGTTCCACCAGCGGCACCAGCACGGCGGCGGGAGTGAGCACCTTCATGGACGACTCATGGGCAAGCGCAACGCGGCCAGGACGGATGTCACCGTCCAACTGCCGTTCCAGCTTGGCATCGCCGCGCCCGTTAGGGTCAAGCCCGGCCTCCAGCAATCGCGCGATGTCCTGGCGCGTCAGGCGGGGTCGGTCAACCGCCCCAGGGGGAAGAACGTTCCGTTGCTCCATAGGCCGTACAGATCTTCTCCGTCCACCTTTTCCTCGAAGCCCTGCGCCACCAGTTCATAGTACACGGAACGGGTCAGCCGCGCTTCAAGGCCATCTCTCACGTGGACATAGGGTAACGGCTCGCCGGTCTCAACGCATTCGGAAATCCGCAGGGGATGATCGTCATCCACCGTCACGATCTCGTCCATATTGGTGCGGAAGCTGACGACCAGATCGCGGCCACCGCTTGAGGTGAACATTTCCACGGCCATGAAGGGGGCATCCTCCACCACGATGGTGCCCTTTTCGTCGGGCGTGACCAACCAGTACGAGCCATCGGCATGGCGCTTCAGCATGGAAGCGAACAGGCAGACCATCTCTTTGCGGTTAATCGGAGAGCCGTGGTAAAACCAGCATCCGTTCCGGTCGATGCTAATGCCGAGGTCGCCGCAATTTTCGGGCTCGCCAGAATCCTCGGCGCAAACATCGGAGCGGGTTTGATGCAATGTTCCCAATCCATGACCTCCTGAGCGATCCGCCCGCTCCTTCACTAATTTGGTAGGCTAGACCAAAATTCAACCGCTTGTTGGAGGTTCCGCCCCGTGAAATCCGTGACCGGCTTCGAAGCCAGCCCCCCGGGCGCGCGAACCAGCCTTGATGACCCCACGCCTGATGACATAGTCCACGCGGTCGAGGACCTCAACGCCCGTATGGCGAAGGCCCGCACCAGCATCGGCCGGGTGATTTTCGGCCAGGGCAGGGTCATCGACGAAACTCTTATCACGCTGCTGGCGGGTGGTCACGCCCTGCTGATCGGCGTACCCGGACTGGCCAAGACCCGCCTTGTCCAGACCTTGGGACTAGTCCTGGGCCTGGACGATAAGCGGGTGCAGTTCACCCCCGATCTGATGCCCGCCGACATCCTGGGCTCGGAAGTTTTGGAAGATTCCGGCGGCACCCGTTCGTTCCGCTTCATCCAGGGACCGGTGTTCTGCCAATTGCTCATGGCCGACGAGATCAACCGCGCCAGCCCGCGCACCCAATCGGCTCTGTTGCAGGCCATGCAGGAGCACAAGGTCTCCATCGCCGGGCACTACCACGATTTGCCCGCCCCCTTCCACGTGGTCGCCACCCAGAACCCGCTGGAGCAGGAGGGCACCTATCCCCTGCCTGAAGCCCAGCTGGACCGCTTCCTTATGCAGATCGACGTAGGCTATCCCGAATTGGAGGCCGAACGGCAGATGCTGATCGCCACCACCGGATTGGATGAGGACAAGCCCACCCAGGTCATGACCGCCGCCGAGTTGCTGGCCGCCCAACGCTTGGTCCGCCAAATCCCCGTGGGTGAAGGGGTGGTCGATTCCATCCTGACCCTGGTGCGCAATGGCCGCCCCGACACCAGCCCGCTGGACATGGTGCGGCGCCACGTGGCCTGGGGACCCGGACCGCGCGCCGCCCAGGCGCTGATGCTGGCCGCCCGTGCCCGTGCTTTGCTGGACGGACGGTTGTCGCCATCCCTGGACGACGTCATCGCCCTGGCCCCGCCCATCCTGCGCCACCGCATGGCGCTGAACTTCGCCGCCCGCGCCGATGGGGTGAATGTGGACAACGTCATCGCCCGGCTGATCGAGTCCGTGGCGTGAGCATTACTGCAGCGGAGGGACAGGCAAGCCAGCTAGCGGCCCGGTTGCCGCCGCTGCTGCTGGCCGCCGAACGGGTCGCCGCCACCATCAACGGCGGCGTTCATGGCCGGCGCCGCTCGGGCACCGGCGAGACGTTTTGGCAGTTCCGCCATTCCCAGGCGGGCGACCCTGCATCCATGATCGACTGGCGCCAATCGGCGCGCACCGAAGGTTTGTTCGTGCGCGAGACCGAATGGGCCGCAGCGCAAACCGTGGGGCTGTGGCGCGACGGCTCGGCCTCCATGGCGTGGCGGTCATCCAAGCAATTGCCGGAAAAGCGCGAGCGGGCGGAACTGTTGCTGCTGGCCCTGGGTGCCCTGCTGCTGAAGGGCGGTGAGAAGGTGGCGCTGCTGTCCGGCGCCCTGCCGCCCACCACCGGCAGCGGCGCCTTGGCCCGGCTGGCGGCGGCCATGTTGGGGGAAAAGGCCACGTCGCTCCCGGCTCCGGGCCGCCTGCCCCGCCACGCGGAAATGGTGCTGGTATCGGATTTCCTGATGCCGCTGGAGGATATCAACACCGCCCTGCGCGGCTTGGCGGCGGGCGGTGCCACCGGCCATCTGCTGCAGGTGTTGGACCCCGCCGAGGAAAGCCTGCCCTATGAAGGCCGCATCCGCTTTTCCGGCTGCGAGGGCGAAGGCGAATTGCTGGCGCGCCGGGCGGAAGATTTGCGCGGGTCGTATCAGCGCCGCCTTGCCGCCCACCGCGACGGCCTTGCCGCCATGGCCCGCGCCTTGGGCTGGAGCTTCGCCACCCACCACACCGACCAGCCGCCGCAAACGGCCCTGCTGGCCCTGCATGTACGGCTTCAGGGGAGCCACCGCCGATGATGGCGCTGGGTCCCCTGGCTTTCGCCGCCCCGTGGGCACTGGCGGCCACCCTGCTGCTGCCGGTGCTGTGGTGGCTGCTGCGGGTGACGCCGCCGGCCCCGCGCCAATTGCGCTTTCCCGCCATCCGCCTGCTGTTCGGGCTGGAGGGGCGCGAGGACACCGCCGCGCGCACCCCGTGGTGGGTTCTGGCCCTGCGCTTGCTGATCGCCGTTCTGGTCATCCTGGGCGCCGCCCATCCACTGATCAATCCGTCCGCCCCGCTGGCGGGCAAGACTGGCCCGCTGGTGCTGGTGATCGACGACGGCTGGGCCTCGGCGCGGGATTGGACGGCGCGGCGCAATGCCCTGGACGACATCCTGCGCCGGGCCGAACGGGCTGAGCGCCCGGTCATGGTGCTGCCCACCGCGCCGCCCACGGATGGCAGCCGCTTGGAGGCCAGCACCATGATGCCGGCCTCCCAGGCCCGCGCCCTGGTGCAGGCCTTAATGCCGAAACCGTGGGCGCCCGACCGCGCCGCCGCCATGGAGGCGGTCAAGGCCATCCCGCGCGACCGCGTGGCGCAAGCCGTGTGGCTGACCGACGGCATTGACGACGGCAATTGCGAGGCCCTGGCCCGCACCCTGCAAACCCTGGGCGGCGGGCTGGAGATCGTCACGGGCGAATCGGGCCGCCTGCTGCTGCTGCCCACCGAAGACCCCGCCGGCGACCGCATCACCGTGACCATGCGCGGGGTGAAGTCTCCCGACCGCTTCGTCCTGCGCGCGGTGGATGCCGCCGGGCGCGTGCTGGGCCGCGAGGAAGCCGCATTGCCCGCCGGCCAAACCGAAATAGCCGTGCCCCTGCGTCTGCCAGCGGAATTGCGCAACCGGCTGGCTCGGCTGGACATCGAGAACGAGCAAGGCGCCGGTTCGGTGGTCCTGCTGGACGAACGCTGGCGCCGCCGTCCGGTGGGCCTCAGTAGCGGCGACGACGACAGCGGCGCGCCGCTGCTGGCCCAATTGTATTACGTGGAACGTGCCCTCGCCCCCAGCGCCGATCTGCACCGGGGCGGAATCTCGGAATTGCTGGGCTCTGAGATGGCGGTGCTCATGCTGGCCGACGTGCCGGCTGTCCTGGGCAGCACCAAAGACCGCCTGGGCAAATGGATCGAGGCCGGCGGCGTGCTGGTGCGCTTCGCCGGGCCGCAACTGGCCCATGCCGCAACGGCGACGACTGAAACCGATCCCCTGTTGCCGGTGCGCCTGCGCGATGGCGGGCGCAATCTGGGCGGTGCCATGTCGTGGACCACGGCGCAGGGTCTGGCCCCCTTCACCGCCGACTTACCCTTCGCCGGACTAAGCGTCCCCGCCGAGGTCAAAATCAACGCCCAGGTGCTGGCCGAACCCACCTTGGATTTGGCCGACCACACTTGGGCGCGTTTGGCCGACGGCACGCCGCTGGTCACCGGGGCACGGCGCGGCAAGGGCTGGGTGGTGCTAATCCATACCAGCGCCAATGCCGCCTGGAGCAATCTGGCCCTGTCCGGCCTGTTCGTGGACATGCTGAAACGGCTGGTGGGCTTGGCCGAAGGCAGGGTTGGCACAAAAGCCGGCGGCCCGCTGGCGCCCATGGAGGTGCTGGACGGCTTCGGCCATCTGGGCGCCCCCGGCGGCGCGGCCACCGCCATCACCGGCGACCCCAATGTCACCAAGCCGGGGCCACGCCATCCGCCCGGATTATATGGCGATGCGGGCAGCCGCTTCGCCCTGAACCTGTCGCCCAGTTTGGGACGCCCCGTCCCATTGGTGCCGCCGCCGGGCGTGCGCGAGACCCGGCTGGGCGGACAGGCGGTCGAACTGGATTTAAAACCCGGATTGCTGACCGCCGCCTTGGCGCTGCTGGTGCTGGATTTGCTGGTGGCCTTGGCCCTGCGTGGCTTGATTGGCCGCCGCAGCGCCAGCGCCTTGGTGGTGCTGGCCCTGCTGGCCCCAGACAATTCCCACGCCGCCGACGCCTTCGCCATGGAGGCCGGGCTGGCGACTCGGCTGGCCTATGTGCGCACCAATGATGCCGCCACCGACAAGACCAGCCGGGCCGGGCTGCTGGGCCTGAGCCGCATCATCGGCGAACGCTCCACCGCCAATCTGGCTGAGCCCATGGCGGTGGATCTGGAGAAAGACCCGGTGCTGTTCTTCCCGCTGCTCTATTGGCCCATGGTGCCGGGGCAAGCCCCGCCCTCGGCCAAGGCGGTGGAGAAGCTGAACGCCTATATGAAGGCGGGCGGGCTGATCGTCATGGATACCGGGGCGGAGGCCGATGCTACCGGCCAGACCGACGATGCCAAACTGCGCGCTTTGACCCAAGGCCTCGCCATTCCGCCCTTGGCCCCGGTGACCGAGGACCACGTGCTGACCCGGTCGTTCTATTTGCTGAAGGAAATGCCGGGCCGCTTCGATGGCGGCACGGTGTGGGTGGCCGACGGCCAAGGTCCGACCAATGACGGCGTCTCTCCGGTGGTGGTGGGCGGCAATGATTGGGCTGCCGCCTGGGCGGTGGACGAACGCGGCCGCGCCATGTTCGCCACGGTGCCGGGCGGCGAGCGCCAGCGGGAATTAGCCTATCGCTTCGGCGTCAATCTGGTCATGTACGCCATGACCGGCAATTACAAAGCGGATCAGGTCCATGTGCCGGCCATCATGGAGCGGCTGGGCCGATGAATACCCTGTCGGCCATCACCATCGCCCCCCTGCTGCCGTGGCCCTGGCTGGCCGGGTTGACCATGGCCGCATTGGCGGTATGGAGCTTGGCGCTGCTGCGTGGGGCACGGGGCGCATGGCTGCGGCTGCTGCCCCTGGCGGTGCTGGTGCTGGCGCTGGTCAATCCCCGGCTGATCACCGAAGACCGCCAATCCCTGCCCGACATCGCCCTGGTGATGGTGGACGACACGCCATCCCAGGCCATCGGCGACCGCCGCGCCCAGACGGAAGCGGCCCTGGCGCAGGTGCAGGACCGCCTCGCCCGCCAGCCCGGCCTTGAGGTGCGGGTGGAACGGGTGGCCGGCGGGGGCGGGGGCGATGACGGCACGCGGCTGTTCACCGCCATGGACCGCGCTTTGGCCGATGTGCCGCGTCGCCGTCTGGCCGGTGTGATCATGATCACCGATGGCCGCATCCACGACGTGCCCACGGATAAGGGCAAGGAGCTGGGCGCGCCGCTCCATGCCCTGATCACCGGCAAACGGGGCGAGCGCGACCGCCGCCTGACCCTGACCCGCTCGCCCGGCTATGCCCTGGTGGGCAAGACCGCCACATTGGGCTTCAAGGTGGAGGATGCGGGCGGCACGGGAAACGTCACCGTGGACATCTTGGTGGACGGCCAGCCTTACGTCAGCGGCACCTTCCCGGCCAATCGCGAGACCTCGGTGGATGTGCCGGTGCGCCATGCCGGCACCACCGTGGTGGAGCTGTCGGCGGAAGCCGGGCCGGGGGAATTGTCCCTGGCCAACAACCGCGCCGCCTTGGGCATTTCCGGCGTGCGCGACCGCCTCAAGGTGCTGCTGATCTCGGGCGAGCCCCATGCCGGCGAACGCACGTGGCGCAATCTGCTGAAGGCCGACCCGGCGGTGGATTTGGTCCATTTCACCATCCTGCGCCCGCCGGAAAAGGACGACCGCACCCCCATCCGCGAACTGGCGCTGATCACCTTCCCGGTGCGCGAATTGTTCGAGGAAAAGCTGGGCGATTTCGATCTGGTGGTGTTCGACCGCTATCGGCGGCGCGGCGTGCTGGCCTCGGCCTATTACCAATTGTTGACCGATTATGTGCGCAAGGGCGGTGCCTTGCTGGCCGCCGTGGGGCCGGAATTCGCCGAAGCGGGCGGGCTGTACGATTCGGCCCTGGGCCAAGTGCTGCCCGCCGAGCCCACTGGCAGGCTGATCAATCAGGCGGTGATGCCCACCATCACCGAAATGGGCAAGCGCCATCCGGTCACCGCGTCCCTGCCCGGCGGAAACCAATGGGGATCGTGGCTGCGGCAGGTGGAAGTGACTCAGCAACGCGGCAGCACGGTGCTGGCAGGCGCCGATGGCAGGCCGCTGCTGATCCTGGACAAGGTGGGCGAGGGCCGCGTCGCCCAATTGCTGTCCGACACGCTCTGGCTATGGGCGCGCGGCTTCGAAGGCGGTGGCCCCCATGATGAATTGCTGCGCCGCCTCGCCCATTGGCTCATGAAGGAACCGGAGCTGGAGGAGGAATCCCTGGCCGCCGAGATCAAGGGCGACCGGCTGGAGGTTCTGCGCCATTCCCTGGCGCCGCCGCCCCCAGACATCACCATCACCCGGCCCGACGGCAGCATTGTGCAAGCCCCGCTGGAAGACCGCCAGGATGGCCGCGCCACCGCCAATCTGACGGTGGACCAACCGGGCCTGTGGCGGGTGGAAGACGGCCAGCGCACCGCCATCGCCGCCGCCGGTTCACTGGCCCCGCTGGAAAACGCCGAACTGACCGCCACCCCGGACGCGCTGGCCCCGGTGGCGGAAACCACCGGCGGGTCGGTGCGCTTCCTCGGCGAAAGCGGCGTGCCCGATCTGCGCCGGGTCGGACCGGACCGCGTGGCAGCAGGCCGCGATTGGGCGGGACTGGTGGCGCGGGGCGAGCACACCATCACCGGCGTGCGCGACATTTCGCTAGCACCGGCCTTGGTGCTGCTGGTCCTGGTGCTGGGCGGGCTGCTGGCGGTGTGGCGCCGCGAAGGGCGCTAAGCCGCATCTTTGATACTTCAACGTTTCCGAATTAACCAATCGTTCGGAGTCATTACCTATAGATTAACGCACACCCAACGGCTACACTGCCCCCTGCCGAAAGATGAGCCTTTTATCCGCAACCGACGGGGGAGTCACAGTGGCGGATCGTATGCCCAGCCTGCTCCTTGGGGGGAGAAAGGCCAAAAACCTCAAGCTTGCACTGTCCGGCATTCTGCCTGAATGGCATGTGTTCGTGCGCCGCCGCGATGGCCGCGCCGCGCAGTTCAACATTACCCGCAAGCACCAGATGGCCGTCATTGCCGGCGCCGCCCTGCTGGCGCTGTGGACGGGCATTTCCACCTCGGCCCTGACCCAGCAGCCCGAGCACCTTGCCGCCAAAGAGCGCGAGCTGGAAGAAATGATGGCGTCCACCCGCGCCGCCCAGTACCGCTTGGCCTCTGCCGAAAAGCTGGTGGCTGAGATTGCCCGTGAGGTGGACACGGTTCACGGCAATCTGGTCACCCTGGCCGAATCATCGGACAGCCTAGCCAAGGACCCGCCGGGCGCCAAGCTGGCCCGTGGCGGCGCCAAGAACCGTTTGGCCGCCGAGCCCGCCTATGACGACGGCGCCCAGACCGGCGGCTCCGAGGCCAAGGCCATGCGCGAGCAGGTGCGCCGCCTGGAAGACTCCCTGGACCGCCTGCGCCTGTCCTATACCCGCGCCGCCCAGCAGACCACCGAAGTCGCCGCCAGCCGCATCACCCAGACCGAACAGCAGATGTCGCGCCTGGGCATCGACACCGGACGGCTGGTGCAACAGGTGCAACCGGCGCAACAGCCCGGCAAACGCTCGCCCGGCCAGGGCGGCCCATTCATTCCCGCCACGGTTGGCGATGACGACCGCTTTGCCATGGGTGCGCTGATCGAACGCATGCAGCATTGGAACGGCATGAAGGCCGCCATGCAGCGCCTGCCTCTGGCCGTACCCATCCGCGGCGAATTCGAACTGAACAGCGGCTTCGGCACCCGCGCCGACCCGCTGAACCACCGGTCCGCCATCCACGAAGGCCTGGATTTCGGCGCCCCCATCGGCACTCCGGTCTACGCCACCGGCGAAGGCGTGGTCACCTATGCCGAACCGTGGGACCGCTATGGCAACACGGTGGAAATCGACCACGGCAACGGCATCTCCACCCGCTACGCCCACATGTCGCGCATCAAGGTCAAGGAAGGCCAAAAGGTCAACCGCTCGACCGTGATCGGATTGGTGGGCAATACCGGGCGTTCCACCGGCTCGCACCTTCACTACGAAGTGCGCTTGTCCGATGTCGCCAAAGACCCCATCAAATTCATCTCAGTAGGTCGCGATGCTCCGAAAACTCGCTAAAGGCGGCACTGTGCTGGGCAACGGCTCGGCGGCGCGCACCGTTCCCCTGTCGGTCATCGGCCCGGATGTCCGCATCGTCGGCAACATCATCACCCAAGGTGAGATGCAGATCGACGGTCAGGTGGAAGGCGACATCACCTGCCAGACTCTGGTGGTGGGCGAAGGCGCCCGCATTACTGGCGAGGTCACTGCCGATACCGTGCGCGTCCATGGCGCGCTGACCGGCAAGATCAACGCCAATCAGGTGATGGTGGCGAAATCGGCCCAGGTGGTCGGCGACATCACCCACGAGACGCTGGAGATCGAGGCCGGCGGCCATCTGGAAGGCCACCTGATTCATAAGGGCAGCAGCCCGGCCAAGGCCGCCCAGCCGGCCAAGAAGCCCGTGGACGACGCGCCGGTCGCCATGGCGGCGCAATAGCGCGCAAACCGGTGCCGCGCGGGTTGACGCCAACACGGCAGGCGCCCAGGATAATGGCGCCATGATTAGCACCTATCACCGCATCGACGGTCGCTTGGTGCGTGGCGGCGCTGAATCCGTGGCCGCCGACGCATTATGGATCGACCTGCTGTCCCCCACCCCCGAGGAAGAACGGGCGGTGGAGGATTTGCTCGGCATCGACGTCCCCACCCGCGAGGAAATGCAGGAGATCGAGGTCTCCAGCCGGTTGTCGCGCGACGGCGATACCCTGTTCATGACCGCGCCGGTGCTGACCAATTCCACCGGATTCAATCCCGAAAACATCTCGGTCACCTTCATCCTGGCCCGGTCCCGGCTGATCACCGTGCGCTACGGCACGCCGCAAGGCTTGGCCGCCTTCATCGCCCGGCTGGAACGCCACCCCACCGTCGCCAGTGCCGGCGATCTGCTGCTGGGCATGATCGAATCCCTGGTGGACCGCATGGCCGACGTGCTGGAGCGCATCGCCCTGGAACAGGACGCCATCTCGCACCGCATCTTCCACCAGCCCGATCCGGGCCGGTCGCGGCGCCGGGCCACGTCGCGGGATATGGAAGTCATGCTGCGCACCATCGGGCGCGGCGGTGATCTGCAATCCAAGGCACGCGACACCATCATGGGCCTGCGCCGGGTCATCACCTTCCTGCCCGGCGAGGACGAGACCTTGGGCGTCAAGGATGCCCGCGCGCGGCTGAAGACCATTGGCCGCGATCTGCAATCCCTGTCCGAATACGGCGATTTCCTCGCCAACAAGGTGATGTTCCTGCTGGATGCCACCCTGGGCATGATCAACATCCAGCAGAACCAGATCATCAAGCTGTTCTCGGTGATGGCGGTGCTGCTGATGCCGCCCACCCTGGTGGCCAGCATCTATGGCATGAACTTCCACCACATGCCCGAATTGGATCAGCCTTGGGGCTATCCCCTGGCCCTGGGTCTGATGCTGGTGGCCGCCATCGTGCCGTTCTGGCTGTTCAAGCGGAAAGGCTGGATGTAGGGCTCGACTGCGACCTAGGGATGTGGTCATCTGGCATATCTCATCCAAGGAGCGCACTCCGAATGCCCGACCATATCACAGTAGCCCTGATCGGCGCCGGCCGCACCGGCGGCCCGTTGCTGGCTGAGCTGATCAAATATCCCTATGTGACCATCATCGGCGTGGCCGATCTGAACCCGGCCAGCGACGGCGTCGCCTTGGCCAAGGCCAACGGCATCTACACCACCACCAATCCCATGGAATTGGTGGACAAAGGGGCGGCCATCGACATTCTGGTGGAAACCAGCGGCGACGGTAAGCTGAAGCAGACCATCAAGGATCACTTCGAAGCCACCGGCAACAAGCGCACCATCATCATGCATGATCTGATCGCGCGGCTGTTTATCAGCGTCTGCACCCAGCAGACCGAGCTGGTGCCCAGCTTCCACCCGCAGGACGTGGGCATCGGCGCCTGAAGAATAGCCAACACTATCGGCGCCCGTCCCAAGGGGGAGGGGCGCCGATTTTCGTTTGAGAGGCGCCTTAAGCTTTCGCTTTGCTGGGCGCTTTGGGCTTAGCCGCCGCAGCCGCCTTGGGCTTGGCTTCGGCTTTGGGCTTGGCCTCCGCCTTCGGCTTAGCGGGCGCCTTGGGCTTTGCCGCCGTCACCGTCTGCTCGGCCTGATACCAAAAATCCTGGTCGCGCCCATGGGGGCTGCCGGAATCCTGCCACAGCCGATAGGCCAGATCCTTAATCTTCTCCTGCTCCGCACTCATCGCTTGGGTCCCCTGGGTGCTGGTCTCGGAATGGGAAAACAGTAGTACAGGATTCGCCGCTCTACAATGATTACGGACCATGGCCTTGCATCGGCACGCCGGTCGGGGATACATCTTTCGCAGAGGGGGGGCCCATGACCAGCGCAGTTCACCACGCAGAAGCTCTAACCGAAGCGGGGCAAGCCCTTGCCGAAGGGGGCCAAGCCTGGACCGCCGGCGACGTCCCCCGCGCGGCGGCAGCCTTTGGCCGCGCCGCCCTGCTGGCCCCGACCATGGCCCAAGCCCATGGCAATCTGGGCGTGGCCTTGCGCCGCTTGGGCCGGCTGGACGCCGCCTTGACCAGCTATGGCCGGGCTTTGGCGCTGACCCCCGACGATCCGGCGCTGCATTCCAACATGGGCAATGCGTTGCGCGAGATGGGAATGCTGGAACAGGCCGAAGCCCATCTGGCCCGCGCCCATGCCGCCCGCCCCGACGAGGCCTCGTTCACCTATAATCTGGCCCTGGTCATCCGCGACCGCCGCCGCCACGCCGAAGCTCGGCAGATGATGGCGGATTTGGCGCGCGCCCATCCCGGCAATGCGGATTACGCCTGGGATCTGGCGCTGACTGATCTGTACCTGACCGATTACGCCCGCGGCTTCGCCGGTTACGAGGCTCGCTGGGGGCTGGCCCGCACACCGCCCCGCGATTTGCCGGGCGAGCGCTGGCGCTTTGGCGCCGCCATCGCCGGCAAGACCGTGCTGATCGCCGCCGAGCAAGGCTTCGGCGATGCCCTGCAATTCGCCCGCTTCCTGCCCGTTCTGGCCCGCCAAGGGGCCAAGGTGATCGTGGAATGCCAGCCCGAGCTGATGGCGCTGTTCGCCGCCATTCCCGGAATTACCCAAGTGGTGGAAAAGCACGGCGCCCTGCCCGCCTATGATCTGTGGGCGCCCATGATGAGTCTGGCTTGGCTGCTGGGGGTGACGTGGCAGACCCTGCCGCAGACCCTGCCGACACCGCCCGCCTATCTGACGGCGCCGCAGCCTTTGGCCCAGCCTTTAGGTAGGCCGCCGGGGACGGTGTTGAATGTGGGCCTGATCTGGGCGGGCAAGACCACGCCGCGCGACCGATCATGGCCGCTGGAAAAGCTGTTGCCGCTGATGGAAGACCCGCGCGCCGCGTTCTGGAGCCTGCAAATGGGCGACCGCGCCGGTGACCTTGCCCGGCTGGGCATGAACACCATGATGCGCGACCTTGCCCCCCGGCTGCACAGCTTCGCCCATACCGCCGGCGCCATGGCCGAGCTGGATCTGATCATCACCATCGATACCTCCGCCGCCCATCTGGCCGCAGCATTGGGGCGGCCCACCTGGATCTTGCTGCGCACGGTGTCCGATTGGCGCTGGCTGGACGAACCCGCCCATTGCGCGTGGTATCCCACCGCCACCTTGTTCCGCCAGCCCGACCCCGCCGACTTCACCACGCCGGTGGAGCAAGTGCGCCAAGCGCTGACCCAGATGCTGGACAAGCGGCAACTCCCGAATTCGGGAGCACTATAAAATCATTAAAAACAGAAAGGCCGTGTTCCCTTGCCTGCGGCCTATTCTCATTTTTGGCACGAAATCCCAATAACAAGAAACGTGATTACATCCGATCGTTAGCATTGACAACGCTTCGCCCAAGCATAAACAGTGGCGAGCTTTCGTTCTGCTAATGGAGAGGATCCGTGCAACACGCTGCCCCCTTGCGCCTTTTGACCGACACGGCCCTGCCCATCCTGATCGTCTGCGTCCTGATCGTCTGCGTCCTGAGCAATGCCAGCCTTGCCGCGCCCTCGCCCGTGCGGCTGAACGAATTGTCGGACACGGTCCAAGCTCTGCTGGACGCCCATGACCGCATCAAGGCCGAAACCCGCGCAGCGGACATTCCCGCCTATGCCGAGGCCCGCAATTTGCTGGCGACCGCCCGCGAACGCATGGCCACGGGCGAGACCGCTGCGGCCCGCGATTTGTTGCAGCGCGCCTATGACGACGCCACCCAGGTGATCATCGGCGACCGCGCCGGCCAGACCCTGACCACCCAGCGCACCGACCAATACGCCGTGCGCCCCGCCACTGACCGCGATACCGCCTTGGTGGAGGCCCGCATCGAAGCGGTACGCGCCCTGGCCGACGCCTATGGCCGGGTCGCCCCGGAAAAGGGCGGCATCGACCACGGCGCCCTGGCGGAAGTGGACCGCCGCCTGGAAGCCGCCCAATCCCTGACCCTGACCAACCGTGCGGCCGAGGCCCGAATCCAGGCGGAAGCCGCCTATGCCCATGTCTCGACTTTGGTAATCGGCGTGCGCCAAGGCGACCGTCTGGTCAAGACCCTGGCCTTCGACAGCCCGGCGGACGAATACACCTACGAACTGGACCGCCACGCCAGCTACCGCATGCTGCTGCGCCTGAGTGTGGCCGAACAGGGCAAGGAAAACGGCACGGATTTCCGCCGCGCCGAAACCGAGGCCGAAAGCGGCAAGGCCATGGCGGACACCGAAGCCAAAGCCGGCCACTGGCCCGAAGCCATCCGCCTGCTGGAACGCTCCACCGCCCGCGTGGTGGACGCCATCCGCGCCTCGGGGCGGTTCATTCCGGGCTAAGCCCCGTTTGGTATGACCGCGTCATGTCAGGATGCCTGCTCCCCGACATCCTCGCCTCCACTGCAACCTTAGCAGGCGGGACGGCGAACGGGAATAACGCGGTCAGCTTCAATGGCTGGCCTACCGGTTTATTAGGCGATAAATAAAGCGACTGTTGCTGGTGCCTTTTCCAATCCGGTAACTCGCTGTACAGTGCCCCCATGCAGTCGGTTAAAACCATTGCGAGGTGGAGCGCGCGGTTTATGGACCCGGAGCTGGAATCCCAGTTCCGGCGCGAAACCATGACCAAAGCGCGCCGCAATGCCGTGGGCTTCTGCCTGATCGGCATGGTGCTTTACCCGCTGGGCGGCTTACGCGACGCGGTGGTGTTCGACGATCCCGGCCCGCTGCATCTGGTGCTGTCGCTACGCGTCATCACCACGCTTCTGGCCTTGTGGACCCTGTGGCGGCTGAAGCGGGCGACCGAGCCCCAGCAATTGATCGTTCCCATGGCCGTTCATTACAGCTTGGCCTGTGTCCTGCTTGCCGTGCTGTTCGCCGTGCATCCCATGCTGGTGCCCGGTCAATTGGGCACGGCTTTCATTCTGCTTTGCGCCACCGTGGCGCCCACCTTCTGGCCCGGCAACGTGCGCGGCGGAGTGTTCTTCAGCCTGTTGCTGGTGGTGCTGTTCGGCATTGCCACTTGGTGGCGGCTGACCGACCATATCACCGCCTATGCCACCATCGTGGTGGTCAGCAGTTTCTGCATGCTGGGCACCCTGCTGGCCTATCGCCATCACCAGGGCGCCCGCCACGATTACCTGTCGCTGTTGACCGAACGCCGGCTGCGTCACGCGCTGGAGGTCAAGACCCGCGAGGCCGAGGCCGCCGCCCGCACCAAAAGCGAATTCCTGGCGGTGATGAGCCACGAAATCCGCACGCCCATGAACGGCATCATCGGCATGGCCCGGCTGATGTTGGACGAATCCATGACCGCCAGCCAGCGCAACCGGCTGGAAACCCTGCGCCATTCGGCCGAGGCGCTGCTGGCCATCTTGGACGACATTCTGGACTTCTCCAAGCTGGAGGCCGGGCGTCTGGATTACGAACGCATCGCCTTCCGCCCGTCCGAGGTGGTGGAGGAAGTGGTCGGCCTGCTGAAGCCGCGCGCCACGGAAAAAGGTTTGGCCTTCACCATAGACGTGTCCGCCGATCTGCCCGCCTGGGTGCTGGGCGATCCCGGCAGGCTGCGTCAGGTGCTGCTCAATCTTGCCGGCAATGCGGTCAAATTCACGGAATTCGGCGGCGTCACCCTGCAGATCGCCGCAGTGGATGGCTGGCTGGAATTCTCGGTGGCCGATACCGGCATCGGTCTGGACGAAACCCAGCGCGGGCGCTTGTTTCAATCCTTCTCCCAGGCCGACGCCACCATCTCGCGCCGCTATGGCGGCACCGGTTTGGGGCTGGCCATCAGCAAGCGCTTGGTGGAAGGCCAGGACGGCATCATCGGGGTGGAAAGCGAACCGGGCCACGGCAGCCGCTTCTGGTTCCGCCTGCCTTTGCTTGCCGCCCAGGCCCCCTCGGTCACCGCCTTCCGCGCCCCCGTCGCCGATCTGCGCCCGCTCACCGTGCTGCTGGCCGAGGACAACGCCATCAACCAGATGGTGGCGCGCGGCTTCCTGCAACGGGCCGGTCATCACGTCATCGTCGCCAATAACGGTGCCGAGGCGGTGGAGCTGGTCAGCGCCGGCGGCGGCTTCGATCTGGTGCTGATGGACATGCAGATGCCCGAGATGGACGGCTTGGAAGCAACGCGCGCCATCCGTGCCATGGCAGGCCGCGCCGCCACCTTGCCCATCATCGCCCTGACCGCCAACGCCATGCAGTCGGACGAGGAACGCTGCCGCGCCGCCGGCATGAACGACTACGTCTCCAAACCCATCGACCCCGACCGCCTGTATGCCGCCATGGCCCGCGTGCTGGCCGGCAGCGCCCCGGTGGAAACCAGGGCGGAAATCGCCGACGGTGTGGTGCTGGACAATAGCGAACTGGCCTTGATCGAAAGCCATATCGGCCGCGCCGAAATGGCCGAGTTGGTCCGCATGTTCCTGAATGTGGGCGCCAACACCTGCCAAGGCTTGGCCGAACTGGCCGCCGAGGGGGGCTTCGACGACATCCGCCACCTCGCCCACGACCTCAAAGGCATGTCCGGCTACGCCGGCGCCAGCCCCCTCGCCGCCCAAGCCGCCGCCATCGAAGACGCCGCCCGCGACGGGAATCGGGACGAGGTCTGCGCCTTGATTGCCCGGCTAGGCCCAGCCTGGGCGTCGGTGTCGGTGCGGTTGCAGGATCATCTGGCGAAGGCGGCTTAGGGGGGGGCTTTTGGCGCTGAAGCGTCTACGCCACGGCTGTCCGGTTTAGATTTCGGAGCACCACCGGTCTGCTAGACGCGTCAAACGGTTCGCCACGAGAACACGGAAGGCACGGATTTTTTCCTTCGTCACCCCGGCAAGCGCAGCGCCGATCCGGGGTCCATGGTGCCGTTTCCCACCATGGGTTCCCTCCTCCAGGTGTCCACCGTCACCATGACCCGATTCCTTACCGAATTCGCCAAGACCGCGCCACCCGACGACCACATCGTCATGGTTCTTGATGGTGCCGGGTGGCACCGCAGCAAAGCCCTCGCGGTGCCGGACACAACATCACCCTGTTGCCTAAGCGGCCTGGCGGGAATTGGCCGCAACAAGCTGCGCCACCGCGTCATGGGCGGCGGGGGGCAAATCGGCGAATTTGACGTGCACGGCGCCTTCTTCCCGACCGATGACCCGGAACGGGATGGTCTGGCCTGAGCGGTCGAGGGTCAGCGTGCCCTCGCTGCCGGTGGTCTGTTCAGGCAATCCGTCCAGCAGGGCGCCGCCGGTGGACAGGTTGCGGATATGCCCGTTCATCTGGGTGCCCTGGATGGTGGTGCGGCAGGGCTGGTCCAGGCGCACACGCGCCTTGCGGCGGCGGTCGGCTTCCTTGGTGGAGGTGCGCACCACCCGGACCAGCGAGTTGCCCAGCCGTGCCACTTCCTCGGCCACGGACCGGCTGGTGGCGGTCATGCGCTCGGCAACCCGTCCGGTCTCGCTGGCATCCCCGGTCATCTCTTCCAACTGGGCCGCCATGGATTTGGCCGCCGAGGCGGTTTGTCCCACATTGCGCGAAATTTCCTGGGTGGCCGCCGATTGCTGCTCGATGGCGGCGGCGATGGAGCCCGAGATGCCGTCGATGCGGCTGATATGGCTGCCGATGGCGCCCACGGCGGTCACTGCTGCGTCGGTCACCGCCTGGATTTCGGCGATGTGCTTGCTGATCTCTTCGGTGGCGTGGCCGGTCTGGGTCGCCAGCGTCTTGACTTCGTTGGCGACCACGGCGAAGCCCTTACCCGCTTCGCCGGCACGGGCGGCTTCGATGGTGGCGTTCAGGGACAGCAAATTGGTCTGGCCGGCGATCAGGGCAATCATCTTGGTCACGTCGCCGATACGGCCCATGGCATCGGCCAGGGTGGCGATGGTGTCGCGGGCGTGCTCGCTGGTGACCACCGCCTCGCGGGTGATGGAGCTGCTGTCATGGACTTGGCGGCCAATTTCGCCGATGGAGGCCGACAGCTCCTCCGACGCGGCGGCCACGGTCTCCGCATTGGCCAGGGACTGGCGCGCGGCGGCGGCCACTTCCTGGGCGTGCACGGTGACGCGCTGGGCGGCGGCGGCGACCTGCTCGCTGGCGGCGGACATGGTGGCGCTTTGCTCGGCCACGGTGCTGACCGCCTTGCGGCTTTCCTGTTCCACCGTCTCGGCCATGCCGCGGATGGCGGCGACTCGTATCTCCTCGTTCTTGGTTTCCGCTACCCGTTGTTCGGCCCGCAGGCGTTCGTTTTCTTCGGCGTTCTGGCGGAAGTGTTCCACTGCCTGGGCGATTTCGCCGATTTCGTCCTTGCGCTCGCGGTCGGCCACCCGGCTGGTGAAATCGCCCGCCACCAGGATGCGCATGGTGGAGGTAATGCGGCCCAACGGTGCCAGCACGGCGCGCTGGGTGAATGCGGCCACCGCGCTCAACACCGCCGCCATGATGGCGATGCCGATCATGGTCATGCGGTCGGCAAGGGCGGCTTTGTCGTCGGACATGGTGTGGACGGTTTCGGAATAGCCGGTGATGATGGCGACGACCTTCTCCTGAGCGACTTCCAGCGCCTTGAATTTTTCTTCCACCGCAGGGACGGCGGTCAAAGCGGCGGGGCGGTCGGTGAAGGCCAATTCGGCATTGCGCTCGATGGCGGTCAGATACTCGCTCAGCGGAATGTCCAGGGATGCCAGGGCACGCTGCAATTCGTCGGGCAGCACCAGGGCGCGGTTGGCGCTAATGGCCGTGCGGAATTCTTCGGCATGCTCGTGCAGGTCGCGCATGATTTCGTCACGGCCCTGGGCGCCGACGGTCTCGGCTGTCACCATGGCCGACAGCATGTCGCCGCGCAGGGCGTCGTGCATCATGTCGGCCTGCATGTGGTTGCGCAGCGTGGTCTCGGCCACCGACAGCAGGGTGATCTGGGTGCGCATGGCCGATGCCGTCCAATAGCCGATGCCGGCCAAGCCCAACGCGATGGACAACGTGATCAGGCCAATGAAAAGGAACTTCCCCCTGATAGTCCGCAGCATTCTCCACCCCCCAAAACAGCATAAATCCGCGCGGCCATGCTGATGCTGCGCGGACGCATCATTGGTGCATTTTTTTAAAAATGCCAGTGGTTTGCATGTACTAAACCGGCCATGGAAAAGGGCGGGAGTTACCTCCCGCCCTCCGGTAGTTGATCCCGAAATGGGATGCTTAATACATGTGCTGGCCGCCATTGACCGACACGGTCGAGCCGGTGATGAAATCGGCGTCGTCGGCGATCAGGAACATGACGCAACGGGCGATGTCATCGGCGCGGCCCAGACGGCCCACGGGGATGCGGGCGATGATCTTTTCCAGCACCGCCGGCGGCACGGCGCGGACCATGTCGGTATCCACATAGCCGGGCGCGATGGCGTTGACGGTGATGTTCTTGGCGGCGCCTTCCTGGGCCAGGGCCTTGGTGAAGCCATGGATGCCCGACTTGGCGGCGGCATAGTTGACCTGACCGTACTGGCCGGCCTGACCGTTGACCGAACCGATGTTGACGATACGGCCAAAGCCGCGCTCGCGCATGGATTCGATGGTCAGACGCGCCATGTTGAAGCAGCTGGTCAGGTTGGTGTGGATGACCTCTTCCCACATCTGATAGGTCATGCGGTGCATGGTGGCGTCACGGGTGATGCCGGCATTGTTCACCACGATTTCCACCGGGCCCAGCTCGGCGGTGATCTTCTGCAGCGCGGCTTCGCACTCGCTGAAGCTCGACACGTCGAAGCGGTAGGTGGGGATACCGGTTTCTTCGGTGAACTGGCGGGCGGCTTCCACATTGCCGAAATAATTGGCGGCCACGCGGTAACCCGCATTCTTCAACTGAAGGGAAATGGCGCGGCCAATGCCGCGAGTGCCACCGGTAACAACTGCAACACGCCCCATGATGAACTCCTGTCTTTCTGGTCGGCCGGTTTGATCCGGACCTTTAGTTTCCACCCGTTTATTGAACGGGGAGCCGCCGGGCGGGCGCAGCTCCCCGTAGCTTTATGGTCTCAGCTAATCAACGCTCGACGCAGAGGGCAATACCCATGCCGCCGCCGATGCACAAAGTGGCAAGGCCCTTCTTGGCGTCGCGCTTGGCCATTTCGTGCAGCAGGGACACCAGCACGCGGCAGCCCGAGGCACCGATGGGGTGACCCAGGGCGATGGCGCCGCCATTGACGTTGACCTTGGACAAATCCCAGCCCATGGCCTTGTTGACGGCCATGGCCTGGGCGGCGAAGGCCTCGTTGGCTTCGATCAGGTCCAAATCCTGGTGGTT
>JACMKT010000062.1 GCA_014380005.1 Rhodospirillales bacterium | reverse complement strand
GTGAACCTAAGGGCGCTTGTTAAAGCGTAAGTGCCTGAAGGAGAAGCTTATTCGGTGTCATGCATAGGAAGGTTGGACACGAATGAACACGAATAAGAACGAATTTTAGGCGCACCGCCTGGGTCGCTTGTCCTGACCCATTCGTTCTTATTCGCGTTCATTCGTGTCCAGTTTCAAAGCAGAAGCCGCGCTCACTGCCGCCATATCGTTCACGTTAAATTTAAACCGGACAGTCGTGGGTCAAGCTTGGCCATGACGGCGAGGGCGCTGTGGTTGACCAACCGTTAGACCCCTTGCACCGCCGCATAAGCGCTTTATCTTCTCCCCATGGACATCGCAGACAGCTTCAACGATCTGGTCGAACGCATCACCAACCCGCCGCCCCTGGTCAGCGTGGTTCGGTTGTCCGGCTTGATCGCCGCTGGCGGGGGGATGCTGCGGGGCGGCATCAACCTTGCCAATCAAGCCGGCATCCTTAAGGCCGCCTTTGCGCCCAAGCGGTTGGCGGCGGTGGCGCTGGTGGTGAATTCGCCCGGCGGGTCGCCGGTGCAAAGCTCGCTCATCGGCAAGCGCATCCGTCAGCATGCCGAGGAAAAGAAAATCCCGGTGATCGCCTTCGTCGAGGACGTGGCGGCCTCGGGCGGTTATTGGCTGGCGGCGGCGGCGGACGAGATCATCGCCGATCCCAGTTCCATCGTCGGCTCCATCGGCGTGGTCTCCGCCGGCTTCGGCTTCACCGAGGCCATTGAGCGCTTGGGCATCGAACGCCGCGTCCACACTCAGGGCGAACGCAAACGCCTGCTGGACCCGTTCCTGCCCGAGCGGCCCGAGGATGTGGCCCGGCTGGAGGCGTTGCAGGCCGATATCCATGACGGCTTCAAATCCTGGGTGCGCGACCGCCGCCAGGGCAAGCTGGTGGGGGCGGACGAGGCCCTGTTCAACGGCGATATCTGGACTGGGCGCCAAGCGCTGGACAACGGATTGGTGGACGGCTTGGGCGATCTGCGTTCCACCATGCGCGCCCGCTTCGGCGAAAAGGTCCGCCTGCGTCTGGTGGGTCAGCGCCGCCCGCCATGGCGCCGCTGGTTTGGGCCGTCGAGCCTCGCGCCCGATCTGCTGGCGGCGGTGGAGGAGCGCATGGCCTGGGGGCGCTGGGGTTTGTAGGTTATTGACCACCCGACAACCTGAGTCCAAACTCCCGGCCATGTTCGCAAAAATCCTGCTCACCATCGTCGCCGTCGCCATCGTTTGGTTCGGCTTCAAATATCTTCAGCGCGTGACCGAGTTGCGTGAGCGCCGTGACGCGCGCGCACCGGCAGGTGACAAGCCCCGCTTCGAGCCGGTGGCCGATGGCGAGAGCGTGCAGGATCTGGAAAAATGCTCCATCTGCAACACCTTCCGTTCGCCGAAATTGGGGCCGTGCGGGCGCGTTAACTGCCCATATTGAGTACCGATGGAGGCTTCCCCCATGAAAGCCCTTTCGATCCTGGCGCTGGCTGCATTTCTGTCGTCCTGCACCCTGCCATCCGCCGACCAGCCGGCCTCGCCCAATCGCATGGGGCGTTTTCTCGGGCTGGTCGCCAGCTGCGGCTGTTCCGACATCACCCCCCAACGCATGCTGGCCGAATACCCCCGCGCCGTGGCCGGCCTGTATTCCGACGCCGAGATCAAGGCCATGCACGGCTATGTGGATGTGGGCGCCAGTGAGAGACACGACAATCAGATCGAAATTTGCGCGTCAGCCTGCGCGCAGACCTGCATGGTCAACGCGGTGGCCAAGCCGCTGGGCGGCAGGTTGCGCGGCGATGGTGCCACCTGCCTAGTCAATGAACGCGACCTGCACCTGGGCACCGGCAGATACGGGGACGGTCGGCCGTTTTGACCGCTTTACTTAAACGCCTTCCAATCCTTTTTCGTGGCCTCCGCCATGGTCCGGGCGGAATCGTATAGCCAGCCGGGGGGCAGGGCGGCCAGCCAGTCTTCGATGTCGTGGCGGCCGGCTTGGCCGCGATGGATGTTGGCCAATTCCCAGCCCATCCAGCGGATCAGCGCTTCGGCTTCCACATGGCCTTTAAGCTGGTCCATGTTGATCTTGTGATTTTCCGGCGACAAGCGGCGGATCACCCAGTCGGGGGTCAGCATGAAGCAGGGATCGAAGGCCCGATAGGACGAGGCCAGGATCATGCTGTAATCCAGGATGGCGTCGCCCAAGGCATCGCCGCCCGCGTGCCACACACCGGCAGACGGCAGCGTGCGTTTGCCTTCGCGCGCTACCGGCCCGCCGCGCCACTTGCCCAGGGCCACGGCGCGCGGCCGCCCTAGCGAGCCCTTGCCGGCGTTCCAACGGTCCAGAAATTCGTCGATGGGAACACCTTCGGGCATGCGCTCGGCCAGCAACTCCCTGAGGTCGTCCATGCCGTGGGCGGCTTCCAACTTGCCGAATTCCTTGCGCCAGTAGCGCGCGGTCTTGGACCAGTGCGGGGTGGCGGCGGGCAGTATCCAGGCGGCGTCGCCCTCTAGGATCACCGGGCGCCCCTCGCGCTTGATCAGATTGGCGTTATAGCCGGCAAGCAGCGACGCGCAGGCTTCGCGGCGGTTGAACTTGAGATAGCCTTCGTTGATGGCCAGCAGGATGCTGGTGGCCAAACGCACGAAATCCAGGGTGATGGGGAAGGTGTGGCATTCGTCGAAATCGTTGATGCCCCACACCAGCCGGCCCTCGCGGTCGCGCCAGGTGCCGAAATTTTCCATGTGCAAATCGCCCACCGCCAGGATAGCGGGCGCATCGCGCACCGGCGCCGGCATCAGGGCGTCCCAGCGCACTAGCCACCAATAGAAGGTGCCGCGCAGGAAGGAAAACGGATCGGCGGACAGGGCCTCACGGCGAAAGGCGAGCGCCTTGTCCACGGGGGAAAAACGGCTCGCCATCCAAGTTTCATAGCTAGCAGTGGCGTCAGCGAAGCTTGTTCCGGCGGCCATGTTCCCCTCCACCAAGGATTATCCCCGGTGGAGGAGAATGCCAGAGCTTCCCCCGTTCGTCATCACCAAGTCAGGCGGTATTTGGCACCTCCGGCGAAAGCGGGGGCTGCGCTGGCATCATGGCCGGGCTCCAGCGCCACCAGACCGCCCAACACCAGATGCTGCCGTTCGCCCACCGGCACCGCCCAAGACAGCTCGAAATCGGTCTCGGAGCCGCTGGGCGACAGCCGCACCCGCTCGTCGCGGTACAGCACGGTGCCGTCCATGGTGCGTCCCACCGGCACCGCCAGCGAGGCCGAACCCGAACTGACCCGTAGCGGCTTCGACGTGGTGAAGGTCAGGCGGTCACCGTCCATCCCCACATCACGGACCGAGGCGCCCAGGGCGAAGGATTGGCTGGTGACATCGGTGGAATCCTGCACCAGGGCCGAGCGCAAGGCAGCGCCATCGGTCATGCCCAGGCCCCACCGCCCGAACAGGGTGACCCGGTCGTTCAGCGGAGTGGCACCGAAGAAGCCCAGGAACAGGGTGTCGGCTTGGCGGTCGAAATCGAAGGCGCCGTGCGAGTTGGAGTTCAACGGCCCCGATGCCTCGGTCAGGCTGCCCAATTGGGCACCCAGCACGCTGCCGTCCTGGAACCGCTTGGTCGCCTCGGCCAGGGCGGCCTTGCGGTCGGGTTCGGCTTCTTCCTGGCCCGAGCGGGTGCCGCCGTCCTGGCTCAAGCCCAAGGTCAGGGACACGCCGTCGCCCAGATCGCGTCCCGCCGACATGGCGGTGCCGTCGCCCGACAGGGCCAGATAGGGCGAGGACAACAGGCTGCCGCTCATGCCGGTGCCGGCCAGTTCGGGCTGGGCGGCGGCAAGGCCGGTCATCTGGTCCAGGCCGAAGCCGCGCGCCAGCCCCAGGCGGTTGCCGCCCACGTTGGTGGACAAGGCGAAGCGGGGGGCGCGGGATGCTTCGCCGGGTTGGCCGCTGACGTCGAATTGCGGTTCCAGAACCGGGGGCGCCGCCAGGGTCACGGAGGTGCCTTGGGCCAGGGTGGTGGTGGTGATTTCGCTTTTATTCGGCCCCAGCCAGCCGGCGAGCGGGTCGCTTTTGGCTTGGGTGCGCACGGTGCCGGTCAGATCGGCGTTGAACGGGCGGCCATAGGCATCCAGGAACATGGCTTGGCTGAGCGGCCCGCCTTTGCTGAGCGCATCGCCGAAGGCCCCGCCCAGGCTGAGCGAGGTGGAGGCCAACGCCGCGCCGCCGGAACTGACCGTGCTGCCGGTGGGGATGCTGGCAAGGCCCAGGGGCTGCAAGGCTGCGTCCAGGTTCAGCAGACCGTGGCCGTAGGTGTCGTCCACGCCCGCGGCGCCCAGATCGGTGGCGGAGTTGAGCAGGATGTCCACCACCTGCTTGCCGGTCAGGAAGGGCGAGGCGCCCCACACCACCGCCGCCGCGCCGCTGACGGCGGGTGCGGAGAACGAGGTGCCGCTGACCGCGCGGGTGCCGCCGCCATTGGCCGAACTGACGATGCTGACGCCGGGCGCCACCAGGAAGTAATCCTTGGCGGTGCCGGCCTTGTTGGAGAACGACGCCAGGGTGACGCCATCGGTGCCCACCGCGCCCACGGCCAAGCCGCGCCCTTGTCCGCTGGCACTGGCCAGCCAGGCGGCGGGGTCGATGGGATTGGCGCCGCCACTATTGCCGGCGGCGGCGACGATGACGCGTTCCTTGGCCGGGTCGAAGGTGATGCCGTCGGCCAGCATTCCGGGAGTCAGCGCGTTGGTCAGTGCCGTTTGCCAATCGGGATCGACGCCGTTGCCGCCCAAAGAGAAGTTCAACACCTTGGCGCCGTGGTCGGCGGCATAGGTGGTCGCCCGCGCCAAATCGGAATGGTAAAAGCCGCAACCGGGCGAGCATGCATACTCGGACCGTACCGCCAGCAAGGTGGATTCGGGGGCTATGCCGCGGGCGTCATAGCCGTCCGCACGGGCGCCGATGACACCGGCCACGGCGGTGCCATGGCCGCCATGGTCATCCACATTGGCGTTGATGCCGGAAATGATGTCGGTGCTGTTGGGGTCGATGGCTCCAATGAAATCCTGATGCTCTAAATCGATGCCGGTGTCGATGATGCCCACCGTAACGCCGGCGCCGGCCCGGTTGGCCGCAAAGGGACCCAGTGCGCCCACTTGGGCCAGCCCGTAATTACGCGCCGCCTCGGCGGTGAAATCCGCCGCTCCGGAACGCACCGTCGACGTTATCAATCCGTCGCGTCCGGCGGTCCCGCTACCGCTTCCGCCGCCACCGCCACCACCGCCTCCGCCGCCACAGCCGGCAAGCGTTCCGGCTGTTGCCAGGGCGATGAACGACGACCACACCATACGCATGCCCGCGCTCCGATTTTCTAGGAGTTGCCCCATTGGGGGACCCGTAGAATCGGGTTCAGCGCTTAAGCGGAAATGAAGTTGAGAACGTTTCGCGAATAGGGGGTAGTTGGCCCTTGAACGCGGGGAAACCTGCTATAAATTAGGCGGACCTTAAGTTTCACGAACGGACCGATTCCATGCCCAGAGGCCAGATACAGATCGTCTCCGCCGCCGACATCAAGCGCTGGGTCGAGGCCGGTGACGTGGTCCTGATTGATGTGCGTGAAGTCAACGAACACGCCGCCGAATCCATTCCCGGCGCTCTGAATCTGCCGCTGTCCAGCTTCCATCCGTCCCAATTGCCGGCGGTCTCGGAAGGCAAGAAGCTGGTGTTCCACTGCCGCTCGGGCGTACGCTGTGGCACCGCCGCTGAACAGGCCATGTTGCAGGGCTATCAGGGCGGCGACATCTTCCGCCTGGATGGCGGGATCTTCGGCTGGAAAGCGGCGGGCGGGGCGACTGTCTAAGACTCAATCCCGTTGGGGATTGGGTTAGGCGCGACTGCGCCGCGCGTCTTATGGCGCGTGAGCCAAGGGTTTCGGAGAAACCCGCACGGCGCCTGAGTGCCCCCTACTGTAAGTGCTCTTGCAGGCTGTAGGTGTCACCGGGCGTCAGCACCAGATCCATGCCCAGGCGCAGGCACACCAGCAGCACGATGACCGCCAGCAGCAGGCGTAACTGCTCGGCGCGCAGGCGGGCTCCGAAGCGGGCTCCCATCTGGGCGCCGACCACACCGCCCATGAGCAGCGTCAGCATCAGCACCGCGTCCACCGTCTGGGTGTGCACCGCCTGAAGCAGGGTGATGTTGGCGGTCACGAAGATGATCTGGAAAAGCGAGGTGCCCACCACCACGGTCGTGGGCATTTCCAGCACATAGATCATCAGCGGCACCATGACGAAGCCGCCGCCCACACCCATGATGGCCGACAGCACGCCGCCGAAGGTGCCGACGCTCAGCGGCATGAGCACGCTGATATACAGGCCCGAGCGGGGAAACCGCATCTTCAGCGGCAGGCTGGGCCAGGGGTGGCGGTGGCGCTTGCGCGGGATCACCGAGCTGGCGCCCTTGCGGATGGTGGACAGGGATTCCCAGCCCATGGTCAGGCCGATGAAGCCCAGGAAGAAGACGTAGCTGAGCGCGATGACCAGATCGATCTGGCCCAAATTCTTCAGCCAGCCGAACAGGAACACACCCACGGACGACCCGGCGACGCCGCCCACCAGCAGCACCGTGCCCATGCGCAAATCCACATTCTTGCGCCGCCAATGGGCGATCAGCCCGGACATGGAGGCCCCCACCACCTGATTGGCCCCGGTCGCCACCGCCACCGCCGGCGGAATGCCCATGAACATGAGGAACGGGGTCAGCAGAAAGCCGCCGCCGACGCCGAACAGGCCCGACAGGAAGCCGACGCCACAGCCCAGTACCAGCAGGGTATAGACGTCCACGGACAGGCCGGCGATGGGAAGGTAAATGGACAAGGGCATACCTCGGGCGGCGGATTGGGGACGTTAACAAACGGCGGTGGCAGCGTCGATAGCCCTTCCGCCTGCTTGAACCCATAAGGGCGCCGCCGCCATCTCAGCCGAGAGCATCGGAGGGGAAGCCATGACGCGCCTGCTGCTTGTTTTGTTGGTCCTGGTCATGCCGGTGGGTGCCTTGGCGCAGGGCAATCCAGTGGTTGGCGCGCCGTTGGGCAGTAACGACCCTGAAGACATCGTGCCGCCGCCGCTGGCCGGGCCGGCGCCCATGCCCTCGACCCCGCAGGAGCAGGACCAATTGCGCGAGCTGCTGGTGGGAAAAACGGTTCATGGCATGGGCTCGGGCCGCATCGGTCAAGTCAGCGACATCGTGGTGGCGGCCGATCAACGGGTCACCAATGTGGTCATTCAGGTGGATGCCGCGCTGGACCCCGATCAGGCCAATTTGGCGGTGCCGTGGACTTGGATACGCAGCCAATTGGACGCGCCCACTTTGGTGGTGCCGTGGAATCCTGCTTTGGTGGCATGGTTGACTGCGCCCGGGCGCTCGCGCCAAACCGTTGCCCAAGCCGCACCGCCTTTGCCCGAACGCGAGGCCTACCAGCAGCAGGCGGCGGCGGAATTGGACCAATGGCGCGACCGTGTCGAAGATCAATCCCGTGTCTTGGATAAACGCGACACCGGCCTGCGCCAACTCCGCCTCGCCTACGGCGCCGCCCGCGACCGCTGGGAACGCCTGACCCAGGCGGATGACAGCGGCTGGAGCGTGGAGCAGGGCAAGCTGCAAGCCGATCTGGATGCGTTGCGGGAGAGCTGGACCGAGGTGGCGGAGGCGCGGTAAATAAACACGTTGCTCGGATTATTTACAATCAACCTCTTGCTCATATCCCGCTTGGTCGAGCGTACAGTCAACGAGTTCCAGGAACTTCTTGTTGGTCAACTTAATCTGTTTGGCCATTTGAGACAGTAGCGGGTCGCCGAGCGTTTTATGGCTGTGGCTGGTTCTTGTTCGAATTGGCGTTTTCTTGCCATCCGAATTCCAGTATATGAAAAAGTGATGGTGGGTTTCTTCGCGGGTGAAACCTTTACGTTCCAGAGCCGCTTCCACTTCTTTGCGGTCTCTGGTCGTCATTGTGCGACCTCGAATGCTTCAAGCATCGCCAGTTTCAAGGTTCTCGCGCTCTCCGTAAGTTTATCGTCCTGTTCCTGAGCATATTGGCGCCACAGCATGTCCAATTCCTGCTGCATATCGTGCTCGAGTTCTTCCCGCGTGCTGGCGATTATGTCGATGCCAAACTCACCGCTCTCAATGCAGTGGTATTGGACGCTTTCATCGAGTGTGACGCTGAAGGTGATGGGGCGACGAGCGCGAAGCACTTTGTTGCCGCTGATGAAATTAGTGACAATGAAGGGTGAGAGGTCGACTTCTAAGATTCGTTCGACCTCAATGATCTTCTCGGGCTCGCCGTCCCGGTCAAGGACGACCTGTCCAACCACTTGGATGAACTCACGGGGGTTATCGAGGAGCATTTCCTCGACCGCTTCGTGGTAGTAGCAGGTGAGTTCGCGCCTCGTCGGCGGATAATGTAGCCGTAGTGCTCTGCCCGAAAAATCTATGCCAATGAGCCGCCCGGTTACGGTGGTGACCGTTGCATCAGTAATTGGTCGCTCAAGCACATGCTCGACGAACTTAGATGCCTTTGCAGGGGCGAATAAGCTCCTGCCCCCACGAGTCTGTAGATCAACAACGATGCCGGATCGTTTTGGCGGTGCCATTTTCGCCAGGGCAGACAGCACAGGGGTGCGATAGACGGGGTCGGGCAGGATCGACCGGACCTTGACGGCATCTTGTTCATTCACTGCCGCCAGGAGGTCTTTGAATTCCTTGGTGACAGCCATGATTGCCGCGCCATCGAACAAGGTCTGGGAGGTGTCGCCGATAATGATCGGGGAGATATAGCTGCCTGGTTCGGGAAGTTTGCAGAGCACGGCATAGCGCAGCTCAACATCGGCTGATATGCGCATCCGCTGACGCACGTCCTTACCCTCGTGGCGCATCCCGAGGATATGGACGGCACGCTGCAGCGATTGGAGTGCCTGAGTGAGGACTGACGTAGGAACCACGTGGCCATCTGTCGGCTTCCCACCGAACAGAAGTTGTAGTTCTCGGTCGTATTGTTCGTCCTGGGCCATGGCCCGTCCTCCAAAAATCACGAGACGTCATACAACAGCTACGCTGCCTTAACCAGCGTGCACTTGAATACGGGGATCGTTCAGCTAGCCGTGCTGTGTCGCGTCGTTAATTGGGAAACAGCCGCGAATTCTGGTACGGCGCCAGCGCGCGCAAATCCGCCGCCGTCAGGGGCGGTTGCGGGCGTTCCGGCTTGGGATTGTCCAGTGCGTGCTGGTAGGGGCTGGCGCAGCCGGCCAGCAGCACCAGCGTGGCGAAAATCAGCGCCCTCATTCCGGTAACCACATGGCGCGCGAGTTCTGGTCGGGGTCGTAGATGCCGCCGTCATAGAACCCGTCGCGCAAATAGCCGCCGCCGGGGGCGTAACTGCTTTGCTCACCGGCACTGGGCGACGAGTGATACCCGTTGCAGGCCGACAGGGTCAGCACCAACAGCATAAGCGTGATCCGCATGGCATAGGCCTCCCAGGTCAGACCAGGGAGGTGGGAATGGATGGCAGGGGTTCAACGTGAGCGAACGGGGAAGGGCCCGGCTATAACGTCATCATGCGAACCGCATCGGCGGCCAGGGTGCGTTGCGCCAAATCCACCATGTGGCGGTTATGGGTGAAGAACAGCACCTGGGTCTTGGTCGCCAGTTCGGCCAGGATGGACAACGCGCTCGCGGCGCGGTCGTCGTCGAAATGGATCAGCAGATCGTCGGCGATGAAGGGCAGGCGGCGGCCCGAATCCAAATGCTGCTCCACCGCCGCCAGCCGCAGGGCCAGGAACAATTGGTCGCGGGTGCCTTCGCTCAGGCCCTGGATTTCCACGGTCTTGCCGTCGTCGCGCACCGCCAGCAGGATGGGCTGGTCGGATTTGTCGAAGCCGGTATCCAGCCCAGCAAAGGCGCCCAGGGTCAGGCGGCGGAACAGTTCGGCGGCGCGGGCCATGAGCGGGCCTTGGTGGCGTTGCCGGTAGTTCTCCACCGCTTGGCGCAGCAGGGCATGGCCCAGGCGCAGGCGGATGTATTGGCTGGCATCCTCGCGGATGTCGGCGGCTAGGCGTTCGGCTTCCTGGGCGGCTTGGGCGGCGGCACTGTCACCGTTCATGGCCTCCTGCGCCGCCTTGTGCTGGGCCAATTGGTCGCGCAACGCGCCGCCGTCTTCTTCCAATTGGGCAAGCTGATCGTCCAGGGATTGCATGGCGGCGGCAATCTGGTCGCGGTCCATGGCGGCGGCTTCAGCGGCCAGTTCCGTCAATCCCAGTCCGTCACCGCTGTCTAGCAGCAGGCGTTCCTGAACCGCCTTGTCGTGTTCGGCTTGCTGGCGGCGGGCAGAGCGGCGCTCGGCCTCTTCCAATTCCTCGGGCGTGGCACATCCGGCCTGTTGGCACAGGCGGGCCAGCACAGAATCCGCTTCGGCCAGACCGTCCTTGGCCATGCGGTGGGACTCCTGCGCTTCAGTCAATTGCTGGCGCAGGTCGCGGGCAATGCGGTCGTCGTTGCGGGCGGCATCCACGCGGGCGGCCAGGGCTGACAGGGCGTCCAGCGGGGCTTGGCCCTTTAGGTCGCCGCCCATCAGCGTGGTCACCTCGGCATCGAAGGCGGCCACATCGGTTTCCATGGAGTGGATGCGATGGTCAAGGTCGTCGGTTCGGCGCACCAGATCGGCCAGGGAGTCCAGAATGGTCAGAACCTCTTCCACCTGAGCGGTTCCGGCTTCGGGCGGCAGGTTCAGCGGCTGCAACGCCGTCCCCCAGCGCTGGCGCCATTGGGTCAAGGCGTCCAGTGCGGCGCGGTGACGTTGGCCGGCGGTCTTGGCGTCGGTGCGGTCGGCGGCCAGACGGCTTTCCAGGCTACGGCGCTGAGTGTCGATCTGGTCCAGGCGCTGGCACAGGCTTTCGGCGCGGGCCAGCAAAGCGGCAAAGTCCAGCCCGGCGCAGTCTTCGCCCAAGGCGGTGCGCAGTCTTGCGCTGCCGTCGGTGATCCCTTGGCGCAGACGGGTCACATTCTGTTCGGCGGCGGCTTGCTGCTCCAGCTTGACCAGTACCTTGGCGCGGCTGTCCAGAAACGCCAGCATGACCGGCGCCGGTGCGGCGGCCATGCCGCTGTCCTGCCACAGACCGGCCCAAGCCTGATCCGCCGTTGCCAAAGCCTTGGCCGCTTCCGCCGCTTCGGTTTCCGCATGGGTCAACCGATGGTCGGCCAGCCGCATTTGCTTGGTGGCTTCCTCCAGCCGGGTCACCCGCTGAGCCTCGCCCTTGACCCGGTCGGCCAGGGAATCCGCCTCGGCCACCGCTTGTTCATAGGCGTCGGCATTGTCCACCGGGGTGCCCTCGGTGAAGCGGCGGCGGATCAGGCGCCAGCCGTCGTCGCGCTGGCGCCGGGCCATGCTGACCGCCGCCTCCGTCGCCAGCGAGCCCGCCACGGACAGCCCGGCCAGTTCGGCCTCGCAACGCTGGTGATGGTCGCGGGCGGCTTTCAGGGCGGCTTCGGCATCCTGCACCCGCTGAGCAGCCATGCGGCGGGCGTCGTCGGTGGCACGCAGGGCGGCGGTGCCGGGCACGTTCAGCCGGGCGAGGGCGCTCGCATCGCCCCGCCACAGCGGCAGTTCGGCCAAGGCGGCGGTGATGGCGTGACGATGATGGGCCAGTTCCGCTTCGGCCTCGCGCAGCGCATCATCCGAATGGCGGGCGACGTCCTTGAGGGCATCCTTCAGCGGCTGGGACGGGGCGCCGGGCGGCACCTGCGCCAGTTCGGCTTCCAGCCGGGCAATGCGGCTCTCGTTGTCCTCGGCACTCTTGCGGGTCTGGCGGATTTCGGCGGCCAGTTCCGCTTCCTCGGTCATCAGCGCGCGGATGTGCGCCACCAGGGGGCGGGCCGGCAGGATGGAGCGCAAATCGTTCACGTCCCGGCCAAGCTCACGCAAAGCGGCGGTGATCTGCGCGGCCAGTTGCGCCCGTTCGCCCCGGCGGGCGGGAATGTCCAGCAGGTCTTTGGCGATTTCGCCGTGCCGTTTCTGCAAGCGGCCAACACTGTCGTGCAGGAGCAGCAGGCGCGGGTCCACGGACAAATGCGCCAGCCGTTCGCCCAGGCGTTCCATCTGGCCTTCAGCGTCGCGCAAGGCGTGGCGGAAACGGGACTGCGCCTCTTGAGCCTCGCGCCGTTGGCGGGCGGCATCGGCGGACAGCAGGGGCACTGTCGCCAAATCCGTTCCTTCGCAGGCCAGTTCCTGATGACGGGCCAGCAGGGGCAGCACCCGGCGGATGCGTTCCAGTTTGGAGCGTTGGCCGCGCAAATCCTTCATTTGGTCGCGCAGCTCTGCCAACACCCCCTCCAGCCGCGTCATCTCGTCGCGCGCCTGGGTCCAGGCATCGCCTTTCAGGGCGCCCTTGGTCATCTCGGACCGGGCGTCTTTATATTGCGAGATGCCGGCATTGATGCGCGGGTTGCGGCCTTGGGGCGAGAACAGCTGGGCCGAATCCGCTTCCAGCTTGCCCAGCACGGCGTGCAAATCGCGGATGGCGGCGCCGGCCTGGAACAGGCTTTGGCCCAGATCGCCCTTGGCCGAGTGGATTTCCTCGCCACCCTGGCGCAGGCGCACATGGTCCAGGCCGAACATGCCGGTGAAGAAGGCGCGCGCGCTGGCATCGCCTGGGCCGCGCAGGGCGGTCAGCTTGGCTTCGTCCATGGGGCTGCCGGCTTCGTCCAGCAGGGCGTACTTCTCACCCTTGCGACGGCGAAAGTTTAGGCTGGTGCCGTTGCCGGTGATGGTGGCGGCTAGACGGGGATCGTTTTCGTGCAGGAAGCGGTAGCGGCTGGACTTCTCGATGCCGAACAGCAGATCGGTGATGGCGGCTAAAGTGGTACTCTTGCCCGCTTCGTTGGGGCCGAACAGCAGGTGGAAATCGGGGGCGGAAACGTAGTCTTCCTGGGCGCCGAATTCCAGGGTGCGTTCGGTGAAGTGGCCGAAGGCCGACAGGGTCAGGCGTTCGAACCTCATGCCCCGGCAACCTCGGTCAGGGCGCTGACCAGCAGGTCTTCCACCTCGGACAGGCAGGCGCGGAAGGCTTCGGGCTCGGCCAAATTGGGCAGTTCTTCGCGCAGATCGGGCGGCAGCTTGTCCCACAGCGGCGTAAGATCACGCAGCAGGGCTTGGCCGGCCTCCGGGTCGGCACTCAAGCTGTCCAGCAAGGCCAGCAACTCGCCCACGGCGTCGTCTTGGCCGCGCAACGCGGCGCGGTCCAAAGCGGGGCGGGTGGCGAGGTCCAGCTTTTCGATCCACACGGCATCGCTGACATCGATGGCCACGGCGCGCACTTCCTCGCGCAATACCAAGCGGTCGCGCACCAATTGGGCATGGGCGGGCGAGGCCCCGGTCAGGCGGATGCGGGCGGCCAGGATGCGGCCATCGGCTTCGTCCACTGCCCCTTCCAGCGCCACCCGCAGGCACGACAGCGCCGCCGTGCGGTCGTCGCATTCGGACACGTCGGCACTGACCAGGGCCCAGCGGAGCACGTCCAGCGGGCGGTGCTCCAGGGACTGAACCGCGCCGTCGGCGACACTCACCAGCGTGGCGCCCTTGGCTCCGGTCTCGCGGATATTGCGGCCTTGCAGATTGCCGGGGAAGACGATGTGCGGGCCTTCGTGGACGATCTCGCGGGCGTGCACATGGCCCAGCGCCCAATAATCGTAACCGTGATTGACCAATTGCTCCAACCGGCACGGCGCATAGGGATCGTGGGGCGGCCGCCCCGATAGCGAGGTGTGCAGCAAACCGATGTTGAAGCCGGCCATGGGCGCCGGATAGCGCGCGGCCAGATCGTCGCTTACCACGCGGGTGGCGAAGCTTTGGCCGTGAATGGTGACGTCCAGCCCGTCCACCGCCACCGATTCGGGGCGTTTAGTGGACAGGATGCGCACGTGGTCCTGGCGGGGCAGGGATTTGGTGATGATGGCGGCGGCGTCGTGATTGCCCAGCACCATATAGACGCGGATGCCCGCCCGGCCCAGCCGCGCCATCTGCTGGGTGAAGAACAGGCCGGTCTGGAAGTCCTTCCAATCGCCGTCATACAGGTCGCCGGCGATGACGACGAAATCCACCGCCTCATCCATCGCCAGCCGGGTCAGGTTTTCCAAAGCGCGGCGGGTGGCGGAGCGGACTTCCTCGACCGGCGCGCCCATATAGGCGGACAAGCCGCGCAAGGGGCTGTCCAGATGGATGTCGGCACAGTGAAGGAATCGGAACCCGCTCATGGTGAGGCGCAGGCTACCTGTTCGCGCCGCTCCACACCATGGGCAATGTGGCGCCGTGATCGTCGCAATCCACGAAGCCCAGGCGGCGGTACAGGTTCTGCGCCGGGTTCAGCCGATTGACGTGAAGGCGCAGTTCGCCGCCGGCGGCGCGGGCAAGGTCTTGCGCGTGGCGCAGCAGATGAGTGCCCAAGCCGTGCCCTTGCCATTGGGGCATCAGGGCGATTTCGCATATGTGCAGGGCGCCGGTTTCGGCAGCCAGCACCAGCACTCCGGCGGTCTCTCCGTCCACTAGGACCATGCGTTTGTCGGCCAGGGGATAGGCGGCCTGCAGGCCGTCATGGTGGGCGTGCCACTGCATGTCCATCAAGCTGGCCAGCATGGCGGGGGGCAGGGTGGCCAAGCCCAATTCCGTGGCCTTCCAGGAATGGAACAGCCGACGCAGAAAGGGGGTGTCCTCGGCTTCGACGGGGCGGAGCGAGATATTCATGGGCGCAACCGATGGGAAGGAAAAGGACGGCGGGTGCCCGCGCATGGGCACCCGCCTGGACGGATCACTCGTCGTGGACAGCCTGATAAAGCTGCATGCCCACAGGGCTTTGGATGGGAATCAAGTGCAGGTGGCACTGTTGATCGCCCGCTTCCACCACATACGTTCCTTCCGGCAGTTCGCTGGCATCGGGGCCTTCGAACACCAGCTTGACGCCCACCGGCACGTCGGGGGGCTGCTGGCCGGGGGCCACCTTGAACTTGACCGACGGCTCGGCCTTGAGCAACTTCAGCTCGGTGGTGCCGTTGGTGCGGAAGGTCTCGCCCACTTTGGCGGCGTAGGCCATGACCACGGGGGACGTGACCACCGCATCCTCAAGAGCCGGAGGAGTGTTGTCAGCAGGGTTGAAGTCCTTGTTGGATTCGCTCACGGTGACTCTCCTTGATTAGGGGCGCATGGGGTAGTCGCCGTTTACGGCGATGATGTAGTTCAGCGTCTGATAAGGCGGCAGGGTGCTGAACGCGGTCGGCGCGGGCACGCCGGTAATGCCGGTGCCGGCAGTGGTGTCGAAGATCGGCGGGGTGACCGTCAAACTGCCGATGTCAGTGGGCCCGGTCACCGTGGAGGCGTACATGGCAACAGATGATGTGCTGCTACTTGTGATGCGGGTTAACACGCCGGCGGAGGTGGCAGACGTGGGGGCGGCCTGGGTCCCATTGATGATGGATGCCGACAGGGTGGCCGTCACGGTGCCCGAGAAGGCGTGGCTGTGGGACGGTAGGCCGCTCAACTGACCGGTGGCGGTGCCGCCGGTGGCGCCCACGTTAATGGTGGGCATGTTCGGCACGGTCGAGGTGCCTTGGCCCAACAGGAATTTTTGCGACAAATTCGGCAGGGCGAACGTGGTTTGGCCATTGCCGCCAAACCGGGTGCCGAGAATGGAGGCGAGCGCAGGATATTGGTTGATCTGCAGCAGCCGGCCATCGCAGAAAAACCAGTCCTCGGGCTCGAAACCTCCCGCCCACGGGACGATGGAACCAATATAACCATAGTACATGGCTTTACTCCTCGTGGGTGATTACCAGCGGTTTGGGTAGATGCCCGCGATGCAGATGATGAAGGTCAGCGCCTGATAGGGCGGAAGAACGGGGAGTGCCGCGGCGCTACCCGTGGTGCTTATGGCGCTCGTGGTGGTCACCGTCAGTCCGGCGATGGCCGTGTTGGCCGTGGCACCGGGGGGGGCATACACTTTTGTGGGGGCGGTCACGGCGAACTTGTCGTTCGCAACCGGTATCGGATGAGTGGTAATCGTAGGCGTAGGCGTAGTAGTCGCCGATGCCAGAGTGGTCGGCATGGTTCCGGTCAACGCACCCAGCGAATGGTTGTGCTGCGGAAGGTTGGCCACGCTCAGGGTCACCGATTTGGCGCCACCCACCGCACCCCGGACGTCGGCACCCGCATAGTTCATGCCGCGGATCAAGCGCCCAGTCAGATTGGGCAGCAGGAAAGTGGTTTGCCCGTTGCCGCCGAAAGCGGTCCCCAGGATGCTGTACAGCGCCTGGTTGCCCTGGATCTGCATGGTCTGGCCGTTGCAGAATGCCCAGCCATCCGGTGCGTAGCTCAGCGCCCACGGAAGGACACAGCCGAGATAAGATTCGTCCATTATTTTTAATCCCTTCGAAAATCAGGGGCGCACCGGATACAGGCCAACCAGCGCCACGATGAAGCTGACGCCCACGTAAGGCGGCACACTCGGCACTGTTTGCGTCGCGCCGAAGCCGGCCGTCCCCACGGGCACGGTGAAATTCGCCATGCTGGACGCCAGCGGGATCGTGGCCGGGGTGGTGGTGTAGGGGGCGGTCGTTGAGGTAGTAACCGGTCCCGCGGCCAGCAGGGACCCTGCGGTGGGACTGGTGGTAGTGGCGGTTGCGTTGGAAATTTTGTAGGTGCCGCTCGCCTGGGTGGTAATCGGCGGCGCCGTATGGCTGTGCAGTGGCATGTTGGCCGAGGTCAGCGTGGTGTAGGCTTGGCCGCCCTTGCTGCCCAGGGGATAAATGTCGCCATTTGAAACGTTCATATAGGCGCCCACCGGCATGCGAGCGCGCAGATCCGGGATGCCGAACGTGTTGACGCCGTCGCCGCCATAGGTGGTGCCGAACAGCGAAAACAGTGCTTCATACTGGCTGACGGACAGCAGGGTCCCATCGCAGAAATGCCAGTCTTGGGGTGCGTACGTCCCGGCGAATGGCAAGATACTTCCCATGTAAGGCGTCATAAGAGCCCCTCCCTGAATGGCATGTGTAGGGCTGACTGCATACTCGCATACAATACTCAGTCATCGCCCTGTGCCATCAGAGATAATTTAAATTCCCATGATGCACCACCAAAAGATTCTAAATCTTCGCGTTTTTGGTGCATACAATCGCATGTCTTAACAATTAGCTATCGCCAAGGTTGTCGTGGCGTTTGGTCTCCGTGGGCTGCGGCTGTCGGCGTGGCGATGGCCGTTCGCGTCCAATCGGATTGTATTCAGGTTGAAATTCCCGTATTCAGAAAGAGATAGCGACTGGTGGGGGCGGCATTGCCAATCAATGAATGCCCTTGGCCGATGCGTTGTGCGTAGCTGCAATGCCTGAGTTTAGGTCTATCTGAATATCATCCAAAGGTTGCTTTATGGCGTTCAATTGGGGATATTGTCCCTGGGATGTGGTGTGCTGACCTCATTGGGCGCTAGGGGAATGGTCATGAACGCTGTGAATTTTGGTGGAACTGGCAAGCGTCGCTCGTCGCGTGCCCGCGCGTCCCTCATGCTGGCGTTGGAGCCACGTATGATGTTCGACGGCGCGGCGGTTGCCACTGCCGTTGAAGCGGTGGTCGTGCCCGATCTCTCTGCGGTCGATGGCTCCACTGCCGATCACGCCGAAAGCGTCGCCGCAGCCCCTGTGGCTGCCGAATCGCCCGTGTCGGCACCGGCGGCCCAGCCGGACGAACCGCAGCACAGCGAAATCCTGTTCGTCTCGCAATCGGTCGCCGATTGGCAAAGCCTAGTGACCAATGTGCGGTCGGATGTGGAGGTGGTCGTTCTGGCCGACGATGCCGATGGGCTGTCGGTGATCCGCCAAACGCTGGAGGCCCATTCCGGCACGGTGGACGCCATCCACGTGGTGTCCCATGGTGCAGAGGGGCAGGTTTTCCTTGGAACCGCCACGCTGAATTCCGCCACCATTGACGCCCGCGCCGCCGATTTGGCCGCCATCGGCGCCAAGCTGACCCAGGATGGCGACATTCTGTTCTACGGTTGCGACGTGGCCGCCGGGGCCGATGGTCAGGCCTTTATCGATCGGGTGGGGGCGCTCAGCGGTGCCGACGTGGCGGCGTCGTCCGACACCACCGGCATCCACGGCGATTGGGTGCTGGAACGCACCACCGGCACCATCGAGGTAGGTGCGTTCGGCGATGTTCACGAATATGCGCACGATTTGGCGTCGGTTGACCTCACGGCATTGTCTCTTTCTGCTGGCGATTATGGTGAGTCCGTCACGGATGGAACGTTCAACTACATTTCGGGGGGGTACGCGACAGCAACCTCAGTCGCTGACCCTTATGCATATTTTACAGTTATTGACAGCAACGGCCTGCATATGGATTCTTCTGCTGTTAGTGTTCAGGCAACGGCAAACGGGTACTATTATCTTTCTGCTCAGAAAGCAGATGGGGGGTTATTCACTCTCAGCTCTGCGACAATGTCTGAGACGTCTACAACCCTTTCTGGCTTCAAGCTTGTTGGCATTAAGGCCGACGATAGCGAGCAATCAGTTACCATCGGCGATAATCCGGGCACCAATGCCGCTGCCGTGACCTCTTTGGCGGGAGTTGCCATTAAGCGGTTCGAGCTGCGTTGCACCATGGTAAATGGAGTTACGCCCAATCCGTCGCTGTTTGCCCTGAAAAGCTTCATCTGGCTGCCGGTCGCTTCGGACACCACCGCGCCGAACGCGCCGTCGGCGCCGGACATGACGGCGGACACCGACAGCGGCGTCAATACCGATAATTTGACCAACGACACCACGCCCACCTTCACCGGCACCGCCGAGGCTAACAGCACCGTCAAGCTGTACGACACCAACGGTACTACCGAAATCGGCAGCGGCACCGCCGATGGTACTACCGGAGTTTGGTCCATCACCACTTCGGTGCTGGGGGCTGGCGCCCATACCGTCACCGCCAAGGCCACCGATGCCGCTGGCAACACCTCGGTGGCCTCCACTGGGCTGGCGATCACCATCGATGCCACCGCGTCGGCTCCCACTGGGCTGGATTTGGCCGCCGCTTCGGACACCGCCACCAATACCGACAACATCACCAGCGTCACCACCCCCGTCATCAGTGGCGGCGGGGCCGAAGTGGGGGCGACGGTGACCCTGTACGACAGCGATGGCACCACCGCCCTGGGCAGCGCCACCGCCGATGAATCGGGCAATTGGTCCATCACCAGCTCGACCCTGTCGGCTGGGACCCATACGCTGACCACCAAGCAGACCGATATTGCGGGCAACGTCTCGGCGGCCTCGTCCTCTCTGTCGGTCACCGTGGATACTTCGGCGGCGGCACCCTCGGCGCCCGACATGACGGTGGGCACCGACCTTGGCAGCTCCAGCACCGACAATATCACCAGCACCAATACGCCCATCTTCACCGGCACCGCCGAGGCCAACAGCACCGTCAGGCTGTACGACACCGACGGCACCACCGAGATCGGCAGCGGCACCGCCGACGGTTCGGGCAATTGGTCCATCACCACTTCGGCGCTGAGCGCCGGCGCCCATACCGTCACCGCCAAGCAGACCGACCCGGCGGGCAACGTTTCGGCGGCATCCACCGGGTTGGCGATCACCATCGACGCCACCGCGCCCAGCGCGCCCTCGGCGCCGGACATGAGTGCGGGCACCGACAGTGGCGTCAACACCGACAATACCACCAACGACACCACACCCACCTTCACCGGCACCGCCGAGGCCAACAGCACCGTCAAGCTGTACGACACCGATGGCACCACCGAGATCGGCAGCGGCACCGCCGATGGCTCGGGCAATTGGTCCATCACCACCTCGGCGCTGGGGGTGGGTGCCCATACCGTCACCGTCAAGGCCACCGATACGGCGGGCAACACCTCGTCGGCCTCCACCGGGCTGGCGATCACCATCGACACTTCGGCGTCTGCGCCGACCGGGTTGGATCTGGCCGCCGCTTCGGACACAGCCACCAATACCGACAACATCACCAGCGTCACCACTCCCGTCATCAACGGCGGCGGGGCGGAGTCGGGTGCAACGGTGACCCTGTACGACAGCGACGGCACCACCGCCCTGGGCAGCGCCACCGCTGACGGTTCGGGCAATTGGTCCATCACCAGCTCGACCCTGTCGGCTGGGACCCATACGCTGACCACCAAGCAGACCGATATTGCGGGCAACGTCTCGGTGGCATCGTCCTCTTTGTCGGTCACCGTGGATGCCACGGCGCCCAGCGCCCCCTCGGCGCCGGACATGACGGCGGGCACCGACAGTGGCGTCAACACCGACAACAAGACCAACGACACCACCCCCACCTTCACCGGCACCGCCGAAGCAAACAGCACCGTCAAGCTGTACGACACTGACGGCACCACCGAGATCGGCAGCGGCACCGCCGACGGTTCGGGCAATTGGTCCATCACCACCTCGGCGCTGAGCAATGGCGCCCATACCGTTACCGCCAAGGCGAGCGATGCGGCGGGCAATACCTCGGTGGTTTCCACCGGGCTGTCGGTTACCATCGACACCCTTGTGCCCACCGATATGGCGCTGTCCTCCTCCACCACGGCGCTGGCTTCGGGCGCGACGGTGGGGACGCTTTCCGCCACCGACGCCACGGGCGGGGACACCTTCACCTATTCGCTGGTCAATGATACTGGAACGCCGGCCAACAGCGCCAATAACGGCAGCTTCACCATCGTCGGCGGCACGCTGCAGGTGGGCGGAAGCGCCATCACCGTCGGGACCTACAAGGTCAATGTCCGGGTGACCGACGCGGCTGGCAACACCTATGACAAGCCGTACACTATCACCGCCGTCGATATTCCGGTGGTCAGTTCCATCAATCGCACTGCCGCCGCCGCCGCCGCGACCAAGGGCACTGGCGGTCTGGACTATACCGTCACCTTCAATCAGACGGTGGATGGGGTCGATGCGTCCGACTTCAGCGTAGTCAAGGGGGCGGGGGTCAGCGGCACTGCGACCATCACCGTCACCGCCGGCAACCCCGGCGACAACGCCTATACGGTGCATGTGGCAGGGCTGTCGGGTGACGGCGTCGTCGAACTGGATATGAACGCCAGCAGCACCGGCATCGTTGCCAGCAGCAATGGCACCACCGCCATTGGTGGCGGCTATACCGCCGGTCAGACCTATACGCTGGACAACACCGCAAACGCGCTTTCGACGCCGGACATGGATGCGGGCAGCGACAGCGGGCCGTCGAACACTGACAATATCACCAGCACCACCACCCCGGTCATCAGCGGCGGCGGGGCCGAAGTGGGCGCGACGGTAACCCTGTACGACACCGACGGCACGACCTCCCTGGGCACTGCCATCGTTGATGGTTCGGGTATTTGGTCCATCACCACTTCGGCGCTGGGGGTGGGCGCCCATACCCTTACTGCCAAGCAGGTCGATACGCTTGGCAATACCTCGACGGTGTCGAGCGGGCTGGCGGTTACCATCGACACCGCGGTGGCGGCGCCCTCGGGGCTGGCCCTGGCTACCGCTTCCAACAGCGGCAGCACATCTGACACCATCACCAACGTCACCACCCCCACCTTCACCGGCACGGCCGAGGCCAACAGCACCATCAGGCTGTATGACACCGACGGCACCACTCAGATCGGCACGGCCACTGCTGATGGTTCGGGCAACTGGTCCATCACCAGCTCGGCGCTGGGGGCGGGCGCTCATACCGTTACCGCCAAGCAGACCGACACGGCGGGCAATACCTCGTCGGCTTCTACCGGGTTGTCGGTCACCATCGACACCACCGCACCCAATGCGCCTACCGGGTTGACGCTGTCGGTCCCGACGGTGACGGCGGGCGGTGCGGTGCAGGTCTCCGGCAGCGCCGAGGCCGATAGCACCGTCACCATTTACGCCAATGGCGTGTCGGTGGGCACCGCCACGGCGGATGGTGCCGGTGCGTGGACGCTGAGCACCACGACCTTGCCGGTGGGCACGCTGATCATCACCGCCAAGGCTACCGATGCGGCGGGAAACCAGGGCGTGGCATCGGGGGTGGCGAATGTGACCGTCAATGCCAAAGTGGAAAATAACAACACAAATATTGATCAGATTAACCCGAGTACGAACAACAATACCGTTGTTTCCGCACCACTTCCGCCTGCGCCGCCCCCGAGCGTCAACGTGCCGGCTCCGGCCGTTCCCATTCCGGCACCTCCGGTCAAGGCCATGGATTCGGGCGCTGGCGGCTTCGTCGGCGGCACGCCGCAGACGCCCGGCCTGATGGTGAAGCCCGGATTGAGCGGCGGTCTTGATGCCATCTACAACACCGGCAGCTCGCTTGGTACAGGTTCGGGCAACGGCTCGTCCAATGGCGGATCGAGCAGTGGCTTTGGTGGAGGCACTGGCGGCGGCCTCGGTAGCGGTCTGGGCGGCGGCTTTGGCGGTGGCACCGGTGGTGGTCTTGGGACCGGCGGCGGAACGGGGGGCACCGGCGGCGGTTTTGGTCAGGGCCAAGGCGGTGGTCGTGGAAATGGTGAGGGCCAAGGCAATAGCGGCCAAGGCAACGACGGCCAAGGTAACAACGGCTTGCGCAACAACGGCCAAGGCAACCCCCAACCCGGCAATGGCAACCAGCCTGCGGGCAATAGCGAGGGCCTGCCCCAGGGCAATGCGCCCCAAGGCAACGCACCTCAGGGCGAACCGCAGCCCAAGGGCAAGCAGCAAGGGCGGTCCGAGTCCGAGGATGGCGGGTTGGCAGCCGAGGGCAATACCGGCTTTGCCGATCAATTGGCGGCCCAAGCTGCCCATGGCTGGGCGGCCGATCTGGCCCGTCTGGCTTCGGCCTTGACCGCGCTGGGTGATGATTTGGCGGCCTGACGGGCCGTCGGCGTAATGCAAATGATAATGAGCGATCACTGAGTATGGGGGGCTGTGTGTCCAAGTTGAATGACAAGGGGCTCGCTGGACGGCGAGGCCAAGTTTCGCGCTTTCGCTCGTGGCTGGTGGCTTCGGTGGCCGTTGTGGTTCTGGCCGGTTGCGCCGTGGTGCGCGAGCCGCTGACCGCTGACGAAAATGCCGATCGGGCCAAGCAGGACATGGCCGCTTTGTTCGGCGACCAGGAGCCGCTGACTGCCCCCTTGGGTCTGTACGAGGCCATGGCCCGGGGCGTGAAATACAACATGGATCATCGGCTGAAGCTGATGGAGGCGGCGCTGTCCGAGCGCCAATTGACCACCTCCAACCTGTCCATGCTGCCGGCGCTGACCGCCAAGGCCGGCTATGAGGGCCGCAACAACCAGTCGGCCAGTTCATCGCGCTCGTCGCTGACCAATATCCAGTCGCTGGAAACCTCCATGTCGCAGGACCGCGAGCGCGCGGTCTATGATTACGGTCTGTCGTGGAACGTGCTGGATTTCGGCGTGTCCTACGTGCGCGCCCAGCAGGAAGCCGATCGCGGCCTGATTGTCGAAGAACGCCGCCGCAAGGTCGTCCACAATATCGTTCAAGACGTGCGCAGTTCCTATTGGCAGGCGGTGGCGGCCGAGCGGCTGCTCAAGCGCCTGGATCCCTTGCAGGCCCGTATCGATCAGGCCTTGGCGTCCTCGCGCACCATTGAGACCCAGGGTTTGAAGCGGCCGTTGGACGCGCTGGTCTATCGCCGCCAGTTGTTGGAGATGCTGCGTCAGGTCAAGCAGATCCGCCGCGAACTGGTGGGTGCCAAGATTCAGCTAGCCGCGCTCATGGGCCTGAAGCCGGGCCAGGAATTCCAATTGGCGGTGGACGAGGGCGCCTTCCAGGAGCCCCAGGTGGGCATTGCCCTTCCCGATCTGGAACGCGCAGCCATGCTAAGCCGTCCCGAGCTGCGCGAGGAAACCTATCAGGGCCGCATTGCCGAAAAGGACATCAAGCGGGCCATGCTGCAGATGCTGCCCGGCATCACCCTGGATGGCCGCTACAATTACGACAGCAATTCTTATACCGAATCGAACCATTGGTGGAGCTATGTCGCCAAGGTCAATTTCAACCTGTTCGACACCTTCCTGAACGGCCCCGCCCGTATCCGTGAGAGCGAGGGGGCCAAGGACGTGGCGCACACCCGGCGTCTGGCTTTGTCCATCGCCGTCATGTCCCAGGTTCACGTGTCCTGGCGGGGCTATCAGCAGGCGGTCAGCGAGTTCCGTACCGCCACTGAACTGAACCAAGTGGAAAGCGCCATCCTGGACCAGACCTCGGCGGCGCAACGGACCGAACGGTCCAGCGAGATGGAGCTGATCAGTGCCGAGGTCAATTCCGTGTTGGCTGAATTGCGCCGTGACATGGCCTTTGCCGATGTGACCAACGCCATGGGCCGTGTCTTCCTGACCGCCGGTGCCGATCCGCTGCCGGCTCAGGTGGATGGGCACGACATCCCGACCTTGGCCCGCGCCATCAAGACCAGCATGGAACGCTGGCGTGAAGGCAAGCTGGTCTCGGCCACCGCCGAGGATTTGGAGGCCGAGCGCCAGGATAAGGCTTCGCAGAAGGTTGAGGTGGAAACCGCCCCGCTGAACGCCGAAACCCCGGTGGCTGTGCCTGCTTTCACTCCGGTGGCCGTGCCCGTGCCTGTGGCTGCGGCTGCGTCCGCCCCGCCGGTTCCCCAGCCCAGTGCCCGTTTGCTGGCCATGCAGAGTCCTGCACCGGCGGTAAGCCGTGGCGAGACTCTGGACGCCCTTATCGTGGCGGCGGCGGAGGAGCGTCCCGCCAACGCCCAGGCCTTGAGCGCCGTATCGTCGTGGTGGGAAGATGTCGGTCTGGGGCTGATGCAGGCGAAGGGCCGATGAGGCTGCGCGGAACGGTTCTGGCGGCGGCGCTGCTTGCGGCGTCGCCGGTTTTTGCCCAATCGGTTGGTGCTCAATCGGGGGGAACCAGCGTGCGCGCCATGCTGGCGCCGGTGAACGAAGCGGTGCTGGCCGGTGAACTGGCCGCCCGCATCGAAGCCCTGCCGTTCCAGAATGGCGAGCGGTTCAAGAAGGGTGACACCCTGGTGTCGTTCGATTGCGCCGCCTATCGCGCAGCTTTGGCCGAGGCCCGTGCCTCGCTGAAGGCAGCCGATCAATCGGTGGCCAATGTGCGCGAACTGGCCCGGCTGAAATCCGCCGGCCAGCTTGAACTGCAACTGGCTGAATCCGAGGTGGAGAAACAGCGCGCCCGGGTGGATTCCGCCCGCGTGCCGGTGGATCGTTGCGTCATCCGCGCACCGTTCTCGGGCCGGGTGGTGGAACGCCGGGCGCAGCCCCATGAAAGCGTGCCGCCGGGCCAGCCGCTGCTTGCCATCCTGGATGACAGCCAGATCGAAGTGCGCATGGTGGCGCCGTCGGGTTGGCTGAAATGGCTGAAGCCGGGCGTGACCTTTGGTCTCAAGGTGGACGAAACCGGCCTGACCTATAATGGCAAGGTCACCCGCCTGGGCGCCCGCATCGACGCAGTCAGCCAATCGGTGGCCGTGGTCGGCCTGCTGGACAAGCATTCCGAGGGCGTCATTGCCGGCATGAGCGGCAGCGCCACCTTCACTCCGCCGCCGCAATAATGGCGGCTGTTCCCAAAGCTGCGGCTCCCGCCGCAAGTCCGCTGCTGACACTGTTGCAGTTGGAGCGCGAGGCCCGCCACGCGCAAAGCCTGGAAGGCCTGCGTTTCGTCATCGCCAACCGCACCCGCATGCTGCTGCCATACCGCCAAGCCATGGTGCTGGCATGGTCCGAGGATCAGGCGGCCAGTGTGGCGGCGGTGTCCGACGTTCCGGCGCCCGACGTCAACGCGCCCCAATTGCGCTGGGTCACCGCCTGTGCCCGCCAATTGTCGCTCCACGAAGACAGCCGCCGCCTACATCGGGTCGAACGCGAAGCGGTGAGTGAACGCGAGCGCGCCGAATGGGCCGAATGGTCCGCCGCCCATGTGGTGTGGGTGCCGTTGGTCAAGCCCGACGGCCAGCCGGTGGGCGTGTTGTGGCTTAGCCGGGCAGAGCCCTTCGCCGACGAGGAACTGGTCCTGGCCGAACGGCTGGCCGAGACCTATGCCCATGCCTGGGGCGCCCTGGTGGGGCCGAAACGGCCGTTGCCGGCCTGGGTCAAAAGCCGCAAGCTGTGGGCCGGGGCGGTGGTGGCGCTGCTGGTGCTGCTGCTGTTGCCGGTGCGCCAATCGGCCCTGGCGCCGGGCGAGGTGGCGGCGGACGACCCCTTCGTGGTGGCGGCACCCCTGGACGGCGTTGTCGCCCGTTTTTTCGTGCGTCCCAATGAAATTGTGACCGAAGGCCAAAAGCTGTTGGCCTTCGACGACACCGATTTGACCTCCCGCGCCCAGGTGGCGGCGGAAGAATTGGCGGTGGCCCAAGCCGAGCTGCGCAAGGCGGAGCAGGGCGCCATGTCCGACATTCAAAGCGCCGCCCAGGTGGCGCTGGCCCGCGCCCAGGTGGATTTGAAGACGGCGGAACTCAGCCACGCGTCCGGCTTGCTGGCGCGGTCGACGGTCAAGGCCGAGCAGGCAGGGGTGGCGGTGTTCCGCAATGCCAATGATTGGATCGGCAAACCGGTGCGCACGGGCGAACGCATCATCACCCTGGCCGATTCCAGCCGGGTGATGATTGAAGCCCATTTGCCCGTGGCCGACGCATTGGTGCTGGACCAGGGCAATGCCATGGTCATGTTCCTGGACGCCGACCCGCTGCGCCCGGTCTCCGCCCGCTTGGCCGAGGCCTCCTACGAAGCCGCCATGAGCGACGAGGGCATCTTGGCCTATCGCGTGCGTGGAAAGCTGGATCCCGGCGAGGCGGCGCCCCGTATCGGCCTGCGCGGCACCATCCGCATCGACGGCCCGCGCGTGCCGCTGTTCCTGTACCTGTTCCGCCGCCCCATCGCGGCGGTGCGCCATATGCTGGGTCTATGACAGACACATCCGGCTTGCCACCGCTGCGCGACGACCTTCGTCTGTTTCCCGGGCCGGAGGGAACCGACGGCACGCCCACCTGGACCATCCATGACCCCGCGCGGAACCGCTATTTCCGCATCGGCCGCGCCGCCTTCGAGCTGCTGGCGCGTTGGAACATGGGCGATCCCGCAGCTTTGCTGGCCCGCACCCAGGCGGAAACCGGCCTGTCCGTGGATGAAGACGATCTGGACGACATGGTGCACTTCCTCGACACCAACCATTTGATCCAGCGTTCCGACGCCAAGGGCGTCGCCATGCTGTCCGGCTGGGCCAAGGCCGCTCGCCCGGTGTGGTACAAATGGCTGCTGCACAATTACCTGTTCTTCCGTCTGCCGCTGGTGCGGCCCGACCGTTTCCTGGCGGCGGCGCTGCCGCTGGTGCGGCCGCTTTATACCCGCAACTTCCTGCTGGCCGTGCTGGTGGCGGCCTTGTTGGGCCTGTTCCTGGTGGCGCGGCAATGGGACGTGTTCCTGTCCACTTTCCCCCATTTCTTTTCCTGGCAGGGGGCGGCATGGTTCGGCGCCGCCTTGGGCCTGTCCAAGACGATCCACGAATTGGGCCATGCCTTCACCGCCAAGCGGCTGGGCTGCCGGGTGCCGACCATGGGGGTGGCGTTCCTGGTGCTGATGCCGGTGCTGTACACCGACACCTCGGACGTGTGGCGGCTGGTGTCGCGGCGCCAGCGCATGGCGGTGGCCGCCGCCGGCATGATATCCGAGATGATCCTGGCATCCGTGGCCCTGCTGGCCTGGAGCTTCCTGCCCGACGGCCCGGCGCGCTCCGCCGCCTTCGCCATGGTCACGGTGACCTTGGTGGCGACGGTGGCGCTGAACGCCAGCCCATTCATGCGCTTCGATGGCTATTACCTGCTGGCCGATGCCCTGGGCATGGAAAACCTGCAGGAACGCGCCTTCGCCCTGGGCCGCTGGCGCATGCGGCGCGCGTTGCTGGGCCTGCGCGAACCGCCGCCCGAACATTTCCCGCCCCGGCTGAGGCTGCTGCTGCTGACCTATTGCTACGGCACCTGGGTGTACCGGCTGGTGCTGTTCCTGGGCATCGCCCTGCTGGTCTACCACATGTTCTTCAAGCTGCTGGGCCTGTTGCTGTTCGCGGTGGAACTGGGCTGGTTCATCGCCAAGCCGGTCCTGTCCGAATGGCGCCATTGGTGGGACCGGCGCGACGACATCCAGGCCGGGCGCCTGCGCTTGTCCATGATGCTGGGTGCCGTGGCGCTGGCGTTGCTGGTGGTGCCGTGGAAGGGCAGCGTGGACATGCCGGCGCTGGTGCGTGCCTCGGCCTATTCCGCCATCTTCTCGCCGGTGGCGGCGCGGCTGGACACCATCGTGGTCAAACGCGGCCATCGGGTGGCGGCGGGCGACGTGCTGGCGGAATTGTCCTCGCCCGATTTGGACAACAAGCTGCGTCAGGTCCAGATCAAGGTGGCCGCACAACGGGCGTTGCTGATGCGCGAGGCCGCCGACACCAAGGCCCGCCAATCGGTGCACGTGCTGCGCAGCCAGCTTGCCGCCTATGAACGCGAGGAATTGGGCCTGCGCCAAGCCATGGCCCGGCTGGTGGTGCGCTCGCCCATGGACGGCACTGTGGTGGACATGTCGCCCCTGCTGCGCCCCGGCTTGTGGGTGAACGAGACCACCCCGTTGGCCTATGTGGCCGACCGCTCTCGCCCCGCCGTGATCGCCTTCCTGTCCGAGGAAGATTTGCGCCGCCTGCAACCCGGCGCCCGCGCCCGCTTCATCCCCGACGACCCCAGTCTGGCGTCCTACCCCTGCGTGGTCGCCGCCATCGCCGATCTGAACGCGGACGTGCTGGACGTGCCGGCCCTGTCTTCCACCAATAACGGCCCCATCGCCGTGCGCAAGGATGCCGAGGGCCGGCTGATCCCGGCCAAGGGCATCTACCGCGTCGATCTCACCTTCGACGCCGACCGCCCCGATTACGAAAAAGCCACTCGGGGAGTGGTGGTGGCCGACGGCCATTGGCGCTCGCCATTGGGCCGCATTGTGGATGTGGTGGTGGCGGTGGTGGTGCGGGAGAGTGGGTTTTAGAGGAGCCCCGGTGTCGGCAAAGTGTATTTCTTCGGCTTATTGCCAAGGATCACAATGCCTTCTTCCTCCGCACGCTTCAGCCAAATTTTGGCCTGAGCAGGCTGGAGGTCTAATTGTTCTGCAACTTCCGATGCGGTAAGCGGTGCTTTCTGGATTTGCGCGACCAACAATGTGCAGAACAGTTCGAATAAATCCGCCGCAAGGGCAGGGGGCGTGGTTACGTTCGACTGCCGTGGCGTGAACAAGTCGCTATGGGCGGGCTCGGCGAAACGGGCCATGGCTTTGTCCAGCCACGCGCACAAAGCCGATGCATCAGCCACGTCGGCGTCGCGTATGGGCAGCAACCCCATCTCTTCCAATTTGCGGTTGCCGGTTGTCCCGTTCGGTTCGCTGCGGATCCCTGCGGGAACCCAACGCTGACGCAAGTTTTCCTGCGCCCCCGTCCAGGTTCCGCCCTTGATATCGCTTTCGGCGATGGCGGCTGCCTTGGACAGGCCATAAATATACTTATTGCGTTCCATGGCCCGCGCCGGGGTCCATCGCGCATCCGCCGGAAATGGGGAAACTAGGCATAGGCGCCCGTCCATCACCGGTTCACGCAATGCTTTTGGTACGGCTTTAGCCAAGCCCTCTGCCATGACCCCGATGACGGTTCCGCCATCTTCCAGTGCCCCGTTCATGGCCTCCTGATCGACTCCCCGCGCACCGCCGGAGATAACTGTCAAACCAGATTGTGCGCAGCTTTCGGCCAGACGGCGGGTGAAAGCCATGGCCTCGGGTGAGGCATCGCGTGAGCCGACGATGCACAGCCCGTCCTGATGCAGCAGGTCACGTCGACCGATGCCGAATAGGATGGGCGGGGCCGCATGGCGCAGAGCATTACGCAGGCGCTTGGGATAGCCTTCGTCGCCACGCCCCAGGACCCACAGGCCGCGCTGGTTCCACCGGTCCGATTCCATGGCTAAAGCCAAACCGCGTTCTATCAATCGGCCGAGCCGCTGGGGCTCAATGCCCGCTTCCAGCAGTTCGGGCCGGTCTAGAAGCGAACCGTCGGAAAGAAGGTCGCCCGGACGCAGCGAACGGGACGCGAGCCATTTTGCCAGCGCATTGTATTCGCCCAGGGTCAGCGTCTTGACGTCGCCATTCCCCACAAGTGGGGAAAACAACAGCAAGGTCGCTTGTGTGTCGGGGCTTATGGGGGCACTGGCGACTGTCATTTGCCTCAATCGGGGCTGGCGGATTTGGCGAGTGCAAGCACCAGGGGATGGACGGCCTCAACTCCCGCGTCCCGCAGCAGAACACCGCCGACAGTAAGCGACCACGCGGAATCGGCGATATCATCGACCAGCAAGACCGGACCCTCCAACACGGCACCCTCGACCACCTCGAACGCCCCATCCAGGTTGCGCGCCTGATGCCAGGAGTTCTGCATGGTTTTTTGCGGTGGGGTATCCTTGATCTTTGTCAGGGCGGCAGAGAACGTCAAGCCCAACTTGTCGGCCAACCGCCGAGCGAAGTCGGGAACCAGTTCTGGGCACCGCAGGGATGGGATGCAGGTGACCCAAAGGGGGGCCGGTTCGGGCTTCCAGCGCTGGGAAATGAAGTCCGCGCACGCGTCCACCAATTCGTCGTCGAAACGCCCAGCTTTCTTGCCCTCCTTGACCAGCTTCGCCCATCCGGGATCACCCCAGACCGATAACGCCCGTCCGGTTTCCAGAGGGGTGCGGATTTTTCCCTCCCAGCCGTATTGGGGGAAGGGATTGCATGACGGCCAGACTTTCCTTGGTTCCAGGATTTCGAAACCATGGCCACGGACCCAGCGTACCGCTTCTTGGACGGTTCGGGGATCGACCGACATGTCCAGCAGGTTTTCGCCTCGGCAACTGGCGCAACGGCCGCAATCCGCTGCCGTGTGATCATCAAGTTCCGTGACCAAAAAACGCATGCGGCAATCAGGCGTGCGCACGTATTCCTTCATGCGCGCCCATTCGTGGCGGCGGGTGGCCAGAACCGTTTCCATGGTTTGGTGATCAGGTTCATAAGGGTGGGGAGAACGGTGCCACTTGGTGCGATCCTTGAAGATCGGTGCCTGGTCCCGAATGGCCATCAGCTTGAGGATATGTTTGATCCGCCCTTCCGGCAGATCCACTAAACGCTTCAGTTCGCTAACCTTCAGCCCGCCTTCGGCTTCTTCCAAAGCCGTTAGCACTTGGATGACATCCTCATGTGGGGGAAAAGCATTATCGATGAAGGATTTGACGATCTGTTCGTCATCGTCGCCGCACAGTAAAATGCCATAGGCACTGTCCAGAGCACGCCCGGCACGGCCAACCTGCTGGTAATACTGGATGATGGATTGTGCGGCCTGGAAATGGATGACAAAGGCGAGGTCGGGCTTGTCGAAGCCCATGCCGAGTGCGGAAGTTGATATCAGCGCTTTCAGCTCGTTGGCGCGCAGACGGGCTTCCAAAGTCCGGCGGGCGGTGCCTTTTTCGGCCCCTTCCTCTTCCTCAATCCGGCTGTGATAGGCTTCGACGGCCAAGCCGCGGCTGCGAAGCCATGCTGCTAAGCGGTCGGCGGATTTGGTGGTCAGAGTATAGATGATGCCGTTGCCCGGCAGGGTCGGCAGCGTATCGGCCAGCCAAGCAAAGCGCTCTGCCGATGACGGCATGTTGACAGCCTGAAGGCGCAACGAATCGCGGCTGAGCGGGCCGCGTAGCACCATTGTGCCCTGGCCCAACTGCTGCTGGACGTCCTCCACCACCCTATCATTCGCCGTCGCGGTCGTGGCAAGCACGGCCACGTTGGCGGGTAATAGACCGGTGAGCAGACGGCGGATACGCTGGTAGTCCGGGCGGAAATCATGGCCCCAATCTGAAATGCAGTGGGCCTCGTCAACCACGAACAGGCGGACCGCACCCAGATGAGGCATCAGCCGCTCGCGCATGAAATCGTCATTGGCCAGCTTTTCGGGCGACAGGAACAGGATATCGACTTCGTTGCGCCCCAGGGCGGCACTCACATCGTCCCATTCATCGCCATTTTCGCTGTTTATGGAGGCCGCGCGTAGGCCCAGTCCTTCTGCCGCTAGCTGCTGATCGCGCATCAAGGCAATCAACGGCGAGATCAGTAAGGTTGGGCCGGCGCCTTGGGCGCGCAGGGCGATGGTCGCGCCAAAATAGACCAAGCTTTTGCCCCAGCCAGTGCGTTGCACCAACAACAGACGCTGGCGCCGGTTGATGACGGCATCAATGGCGGGCCATTGATCGGGCATAAAAGCCGTGATCCGCCCATGGGACCGTTGAGAAAGCACCGCCAATAATTGATTTTCTGTCATGGAAGCTCCGCTAATCCGCGCCGAAGCATCCTAGGTCATCAATAGGGCAGGGGGCAATGACGCCTGCGCAACTGAAAGGATAGATTGGCCGAAAGCGTCTGCTTTCAGCCATCATGCCATTTGTTTTTGAGAGAAAATGGTGGGCGGTACAAGGATCGAACTTGTGGCCCCTTCCATGTCAAGGCGAGACCTGCCCTGACCGGCCCAACCGGAACCCTTGGCATAACAGGCACTTGTGGTCTGTCAAGCGACACCAGGAACTGATCCCCTGGCGACACGAAGAACTGATCCCTGTCGATGGTCATGACGTGGTTCTGGCGGATCGCCTCGCGGCCCAGGGCGATGGCGAGATGCGACTTGCCGACGCCGGGCGGCCCCAGCAGCAGCAGCAGCGGGTCATCCCAGGCGAACATGGCGATGGTTCCCTTACAACGCGAACTCCCCATCCAAATCCGCCACGCTGGTGACGTCGGTGGTGACCGGGACATAGGGGGCGCGGTCGCCTTTGAACAGGATGCCGATGTTGAAGCCGTCATCGGTCATCAGCCGCTTGGCCGCAATGGCGGAATCCGTAGTTTCCACCGCCGAGGGGCGGACGATGTTTTTCCACTCGCGCTGTTCCTCGCGGAAGGTGACGCAGGGGCTCATGACCAGCACGAAGGAAAAGCCGGGGTGGCGGATGGCTTCGGCGATGGTGGCCGCCGTGCCGTTGGGATCGCCGGAAAAGGCCCGCGCGATGAAGTTGGCGCCGGCTGCCAAGGCGATGGCCAGCGGATTGAAGGGTGTCAATCCTGTGCCGCCGGGCGGGGCCATGGCGGAGGCATCCCAATCGGCCTCGGTGGTGGGGCTGGGCTGGCCCTTGGTCATGCCGTAGACCCGGTTGTCCATGACCACGTAAGTCATGTCCACGTTGCGCCGGCAGGCATGCATGAAGTGGTTGCCGCCGATGGAAAAGCCGTCGCCGTCACCGCCCGCCACCAGCACGGTCATGTCGGGCCGGGCCAGCTTCAGCCCGGCGGCCACCACCAGCGAGCGGCCATGGATGGTGTGGAAGCCGTAGGTCTTGGTATAGGCGGGGATGCGCGACGAACAGCCGATGCCCGAGATGACGGAGGTCTTGTGGGGCTCCAGCCCCAGATCGGCGAAGGCCTTGGTGATGGAGGACAGCACGGCGTAATCGCCGCAGCCCGGGCACCAGACCGGCTTGACGTCTGACTTGAAGTCCTTGGCCGAGTATGAGACTGCGCAGCTATCGGTCATGGCTCATTTCCCCATGGCAAGAAGACGCTTGTGAATTTCCGCCGGACGGATGGGCAGCGGTCCGGGGCGGTTCAGCGACTGGGTTTCGGGGAAATGGTCGTATTCGCCGCGCAGGTAGCGGCGGAACTGGCCCAGATGGGACAACTCGACCACCAGCACTTTCTTTACGCCGGCCAGGGCCTTTGCCATGTGCTCGGGGCGGATGGGGTAAAGCAGGCGGGGCGAGATCAGCTTGGCGTGGATTCCGTCGGCGCGGGCGCGCTCGATGGCTTCGCGGGCGGCGCCGGTGCACGAGCCCCAGGTGACCACGGCGATGTCGCCGTCGCCTTCAATGGCGGCCCAATGGTCGCCGTAATCATGGGCCATCAGCTTGCCCAGGCGCTTGTCGGTTTGGGCAAAGTGGTCGCTGGATTGGGAGGAGGGCAGGCCGGTCTCGGTGTGCTCCAGCCCGTCGGCGGTGTATTGGCAGCCCGGCGTGCCGGGGATGGCCATGGGCGACACCCCCGTATTGGTCAGGGCATAGCGTTTATAGGCCACGCCTTCCTCAGCCGGAGTTTCCGCCACCAAGCGCTTGCCGACGAAGGCCAGTTCCGCCGGGGCCGGAATGATGGAGCGGCTTTGGCCCAAAGCTTGATCGGACAGCACGATGCAGGGCGCTTGCAGGGTTTCCGCCAGATGCACCGCCCATTGGGTGGTGAACAGGCAATCGCCGATGGAATTGGGCGCGACCACCAGATGGGGCGCGTCGCCATGCAGGCCGTAGAGCGCGATGTTTAAATCCGATTGCTCGGATTTCGTCGGGATACCGGTGCTGGGGCCGCCGCGTTGGACGTTCACCACCACCACCGGGGTCTCGGACGCCGTCGCCATGCCCAGGCCCTCGATCATCAACGACAGGCCGGGGCCGGAGGTCGCGGTGATGGAGGGCGCACCGCCGTACGACGCGCCGATGCACATGTTGATGGAGGCCAATTCGTCCTCGGCCTGGACAAATGCTCCGCCCACCTTGGGCAGGGCATTGCTCAGCCATTCCAGGATTTCGGTGGCCGGGGTGATGGGATAGGCGGCGCAGAAGCGGATGCCGCCGCGCACGGCGCCCAGGCCCGCGGCCTGGTTGCCGGTGATGGTCCAACGCTTAGGCTTGTCGCCGGACAAAACGCCCAGGCGCTTGGTGGTGCCCATGGTGGCTGCCGCCACGGCCCCTTTTTCGACAGCCGCCACGGATGCCTCATAGGCATCGGCGCGCTTTTTCTTCAGGGATTTGCCCAGCACTTCGGTGACCGTATCAATGGGCAGGCCGATCAATTGGCAGATGGCACCCAGGGCGATCATGTTGGCCCGCCCGCCGGGGATTTCCTTGGCGAGGGCCTTCATGGGCAGGGCGACGACGCGCGCGCCCGATTTGGCCAGAATTTCGGGAATGTCGCCCTGTTCCGGGTCGGTGATGATGACGCTTCTGCCGTCCAGCGGCAGTTCGGCGGCGAAGCGGTGCACGTTCTGCCAATCCACCGCCAGCAGGATTTCCGTGGTGTCGTCCACGGATGTCACCGGCTCAACGCTCAGCCGCACCAGCGCTGCCGCCTCGCCGCCCCGGATCTGCGGCCCCGAGGACCGTCCGAACAGCGCGTAATAGCCGGCATCGGCGGCGGCATCCAACAGCATGTTGGCAGCCGTCATCACCCCGGCACCGCCACTGCCGCAAAGGGCGATGGAGACGGAACCGGGCATTCCCGAACGTCGTGTCATGTTCGCTACCCCCGAAGGCCCGCTTCGGACGGGCCTGACCATTGGTGGACGTGCCTCACGCGAGGGCCGAACGGAGATTGGGGGTCCGGTCGGCTGTCACGAATCATACATGAAGTTCGCATGGGCGCACGTGGGAAATGCGGGCAGGCCAGGGGCTTGGAGGCATTTCAGAAAATGGTGAATTGTCGTTGTCAACGCGCCCCTCTGAGGGATATACGCAGGGGCATCGGTGCACCGCCACCGGCGGTCCCCGAGGGGGGATTCCAAATAGAGGAAATTCGACGAATGTCGCTCATTATCAACGATGACTGCACTAGCTGTGACGCCTGCGTGTCCGTGTGCCCGAACCAAGCCATCGCCGCCGGTGACGTGATCCACGTGATCGATGCCGCCCGCTGCACCGAATGCGTCGGTGCCGAAGACAGCCCGCAATGCCAGCTGGTTTGCCCGGCCGATTGCATCGTTGCCGGTGCCGTGGAAAGCCACGATCAGCTGATGGCCAAGTACAAGGGCCTGCACGCCTAAGGCTTAGCGTCTGACAATGGGAAAGCCCCTGGCGCGTTCGTCCGCGCCGGGGGCTTTTTGTTTGCGGTCGAAGAGGGGGGCTTGTCTAAGCCGCCCAGAAAAAACTCAGTTCCAGCAGGCCAGCATTTCCAGCTCGTTTTCCTGCTCGACGGTCAGCTCGACCATGGACTGCATGGGGTCCATGGCGGTCGCGGCCTTCAGACGGCTGATGACATCCACCACCAAGCGGCGGGCGCTTTCAACGAAGCGCGGGGCAACAATGTCGAAGCTCGGGGCGGCGCGATCGTTGTTCCAGGTAATCTGCATGGTCTGTCTCCCTGTCCGTGGACGAAGGAATGCGCCATTACCGGGCATGGAACAATCAGGTGCTCACCTTACGATTTGCGCTTTTTAAGTGCGTAACTCCGGTTTTTGCCCGTTAAGCAAGGTCGATACCTGATGGCCTGAGGTATGGGGTGGTGGGGATCACACCACGCGGACATTCTTGAACTGCCACGGGTCGTCGCGGTCCACATCCTCCGGGAACAGGGCTCCACGGGCCTCCAGCGGGGTCCAGTCCGTATAGGTGCCCCCCAGCGGCCCCAGATAGGGCGTGGCGATTTCCAGGATGCGGTGGAAGTCCAATTCCTCAGGCTCGACCACGCCCCGGCGGGGGTTCTCCAGCGCCCATACCATGCCGGCCAGCACGGTAGCGGTGACCTGCAGGCTGGTGGCGTTGTTGTGGGGGGCGAGGCGGCGGGCCTCGCCGATGGACAATTGCGAGCCGAACCAATAGGCGCCCTTCTTATGGCCGGCCAGCAGCACGCCCAATTCGTCCATGCCGGCGGTGATCTCATGGGACATCAACCGGACTTTCGGCTGCATGCGCCAGTTCTTGCCGGCCAATTCGTGCACGGACGCCACCGCGTCGTCGCACGGGTGATAGGCATAGTGGCAGGTGGGGCGATAGCGCACGCCGCCCATGTCCCGCACGGTATAGTAGTCTGAGGTGGAGATGGCTTCGGAATGGGTGACCAGGAAGCCGTGGAACGGGCCTTCCTTGGGCGTCCAGGTGCGCACCCGCGTGCTGGCGCCGGGCCGCAGCAGGAAGATGGCGGAGCCCGTGCCGAAATCGTGGCGCATGGCATCCACCGGCCAATGGCGTTCATGGCTGCCCCAGCCCAGTTCGGCGGGCTGGCAGCCTTCGCCCACGAAGCCGTCGATGGACCAAGTGTTGACGAACTCGCCCACCTGCTTGAGCGTGGGTGAGGCCTGGGTGTCGCGCTCGGCCACGTGGATGACCTTGATGGACAATTGTTCGGCCAAACCGGCCCAGCCCTCGCGGTCGGTGGGGGCAGGGGCTTCCAATCCGGTGTCGCGGGCGATGTTTAGCAGCGCCTGCTTGATGAAGTGGCTGACAAGGCCGGGATTGGCGCCGTGGGTCATGATGGCGGTGGGTAGGCCGCTGCCTGCGGCCTTCAGCTTCAGCGCTTGTTCGCGCAGGGCGTAATTGGACCGCAAGCTGGGCGACAGGGCCGGGTCGGTATAGCCGCCGGCCCAGGGCTCGATGCAGGTGTCCAGGTACAGGGCGCCCAGCTCCCAGCACAGCTCGACCAAGGCCAGCGAGGACACGTCCACCGACACGTTCAGCAGGAAGTCGCCCGCCCCCAGCATGGGAGTCAAAACGTCGCGGAAATTGTCGCGCGTCAAGGGGTGGTTAAGGAACTTGATGCCATATTCATCAGCGACATCATGACCGCGCTCGTCGGCGGTGACGATGGTGATCCGGGACGGGTCGATAGCGAAATGGCGCAGGATCAGGGGCAGGACTCCCTGACCGATGCTGCCGAATCCGACGAAGACCAAACGGCCGGCAAAGCTGGCATGTTTGTTCATTAAAAAACTCCCCTCATAAGCACTTCCCGCCGGTAACGCGGAAAAGGGGCTCTGGCGGATCGCTCCACCAGAGGCCCGTTCTCTTTGTTCCGACCGTTCTTGTCAGGCCGCCTGTTCAACCGGCTGATAGCCGGGGGTTTCCAACAGCGGGCGGTCGCTTACATCGACCATGACCGCCTGATCAAACCCATTGAACGCGGTTCGCAGGCAGGTGCCATAGGCACCCAGCTGCCCGATTTCGATCCAATCCCCCTCGCGGGCATCGGCGGGCAGCAGAAACGGTCCCTTCATTCGATCGGCCGAATCACAGGTAGGGCCGAAGAAAGAGAAAGGAACCAACTCATTGATTGGTGCCACTTCTCCCGCGCGGATCAACCGGCAGGGGAAGCGGAAACCGGGCACGCCGGCATCGGACAAGGTGCCATAGATGCCGTCATTGATGAACAGATGGTCGCCGCGCCGGCCTTCGATGCGCACCACCAGCGATTGGGCGGGGGCGACCAGGGCACGGCCCGGTTCGCACCACACTTCGGTGAAGGCCGGCAGGTTCAGCCGTGTCAGCCCATGGGCGATGGCGGCGATGAAGTCTTCCAGCGGCGGCGGGGTGACGTCGGGGTAACTGACCGGGAAACCGCCGCCCACATCCAGAATGTCCAGGGGCACGCCGGCCCGAGCAATCACTTGGCCGACCCGGTCCAGCGCGCGTTCCCACGCAGCGGGGTCCAGGCACTGGCTGCCCACATGGAAGCACAGGCCCACGCGTCCGGCCACGGCACGGGCGGCGCGCAGCAGGCGCACGGCCTCATCCGGTTCGGCGCCGAACTTGCCCGACAGATCATAGACGGCACCGCCCTTGGGCAAGGCCAGCCGCACCACCAGCCCCAAATCACCGAAGGCGCCCGAGGTCTCTTCCAAAATCTTCGCCAGCTCGTCCATGGAATCGAAGACAAAGTCGCGCACGCCGTGCCATTCCCATGCCTCGCGGATGGCCGGGCGGGCCTTGACCGGGTGCATGAAATGGATGCGGGCGTCGGGGAACATCTGGCGCACCAGACGGACTTCGCCCGCCGAAGCGCAATCGAAATGGCGCACGCCGCCGGCCCACAGGGCGCGCAGCACAGCCGGCGCGGGGTTGCATTTGACGGCGTACAGCACTTGGCCGGGGAACAGGCCCAGGAAGCGCTCGGCGGCCTGGGTCAGGACAGTGGGGCGCAGGCAATGCATGGGCACGCTGGGACGTTCCGCCAGCACGGTTTCGACCACGCCCGGCAATTGATTGCGGCGCATGTCGCGGTCACGGCGCGACTCGAACGAGCGGCGGATGGGGGTAACGGCGGAACGGAAACGCATATGGCTCATGGCCAACTCTCCTCGCGAATGCGAGTCAACGACGGGGCGCGCTTCCCTGGGTGGCATTATACCACCAAAGGCGCGTGCCCGGCGAAGGTAACGACAGCTCCAGCACGGCGCGCGGAAAGGCGCCGGCGGGCTGCCGCTACATACTGGCTTTACTTTCGAGGAATCGGGTAATCCCACGGGTCGAAACGACCATGTCCACCTCCCTTAAGGGGCTGCCGGCCCACTAGACCGACTCTCCGCCAAAAAGGACGCGTCCGTCGTTGCTTGACCCTTCTGGCTAGGGAAAACTGTCCCTGCCAGCCCACTGGATCGCGGCTTGCGCCGCAAGGGCCATGGGCACGTGCGTTATGCGTCTGCGGTCTATATACGCTGACCGCCCCCGCCAATCAAGCACCATTGGCCCACGCACAACCGACTTGGCGTCCCGCTAAGGGGCGATTGATAGGGTGCGGGGGTTGCCAATTGCTGAATCCGGGGGCGGCTGCCAAGGCCAGACTCTTTATTGCTATTCGAATAGCGACAGATACGCCCACGCCACCGAGGCGGCGGCCAAGGCGGTGATCTCGGCGTGGTCGAAGGGGGGCGCCACTTCGACCACGTCCATGCCGGCCCAGTTGATGCCGCCTAGGCGTTTCAGGATGCCCATGCTCTGCCAGGTGAACAGGCCGCCCACCTCGGGCGTGCCGGTGCCGGGTGCGCAGGACGGGTCCAGGGCGTCGATGTCGAAGGACAGATAGGTGGGGCCGCCGCCGACGATGGTCTTGATGCGCTCGGCCACGGCGGCGGGTGACGACAGATGCACGTCTTCGGCAGTGATGACGGTGACGCCCTTGGCCGGCGCCCAGTCGGAAATGGCCCGCTGCACCGGGCTGCGGATGCCGATCTGGACCATGCGGGCGGGGTCCACCAAGCCTTCTTCCAGCACATGCCACAGCACCGAGCCATGGGCCAAGACTTGGCCGAAATTATCCGGCCACGTGTCCACATGGGCATCGAAATGCACCAGCCCCACCGGCCCGCCCAGGCGCTTGGTCAAGGCGCGCAGCAAGGGCAGGGTGATGGTGTGGTCGCCGCCCAGGGTGATCAGATGGTTGAACGCCGCCGCCTGGGCCTCGATCAAATCCAGCGAGGCCGGGATATCGCCCAAGGCAATGGCGAAATCGCCCATATCCGCCACGCCCATGGCCGAAGGATCGCGCCAATTGGCCGGGTTCTCGCCATCCACCAGCATGCGGCTGGCAGCCCGGATGGCATTGGGGGCAAGCCGCGCCCCAGGCCGGTTGGTGGTGCCCAGATCGAACGGCACCCCAGCCACGGCAAAGCGGGAATTGGGGTCGCGGTTGCTGGTGCCCAGGAAGGTGGGCGGCAGGGCGAAGGTGGGCGTGACGGCCATGGGTGAACTCCGGCGGGGGACGCCTTAGTATAAACGGATGCTTGGCATAGGCGCGCTAAAACCGGGCCATCCGCTCCATCTCGCGGCGCAGTTCCACGATGTCGCTGGCTTCGGGCGGGGCGATGTCGGCCCAGCTCAGCATCTGGCCGGCGGCCACCGGGCGGGCCAAGACCGTGCCGTGGGTCAGGCCGATGGGCAGGCACTCATGGGCGACCGCATGGGCGGCGGGCATCAGCTTGCCCCATACGGTGAAGCCGCCGGCGCCGTCCAACTCGGTCCCGGCGGGCAGATCGCGCTTTGCCACCGCCACCACGTCGGCGGAGAAATCCCGCGGGCTGCCGGTGGGCATGTGCAGCAAGGCGGCGGAGGCCACCGACACGCCCAGTTCCATGCCCAGCAGATGGTTGGGCCGCCAGCGTGCGGCATAACAGCCGCTGTCATCGGTCAGCAGGCCGTATTCGTCGAAGCATAGGGTCGAGTAATGGGCGGGGGTGCGGTAGGTGACATAGACGCCCCAGCGCAGATCGTTGGCGACGGCGCGGCCATCGCGTTCCAGGGACGACACCACTTCCACCTGACCCATGGCTTCCATGCGGCCGCCATCCCAGGTGGGCTTGAAGATGCGGGGCAGGTCGTGGGCACCGCAGGGCGGCGCCTGTAAGCCGTCGGCGGGGGGCAGCAATCCGGTGGCATTGCACACCGCCGCCAGTTCCAAGGCCGACCGGGTGCCGTCCACCAGCGAGGTGAACACCCGCGCGCTCAGGCCGCCGGCACGGGCGCGCTCGGGCGTCATGCCCCAATGCTGCCACACGGTTTCCGGCGTGGTCGCCTGTTGGCCCGGCAGCCATTTGGCGCCCTTGCCGGCGGCGGCGACCTCGAAGCCGCAGGTGCGCGCCCAATCCACCAACTCGCAGATCAGCGCCGGCTGGTCGCCATAGGCCAGGGAATAGACCACGCCCTTTTCGCGGGCGCGGGCGGCCAGCAATGGCCCGGCCAGGGCGTCGGCGGCCAGATTGACCATGACCACATGGATACCGGCATCCATGGCGGCCAAAGCGTGGCGGATGCCCAAGGCGGGGTTGCCGGTGGCCTCGATGACCACGTCCAGGCCGGCTTGGGCGGTCAGCGCCAACGGCTCGGTGGTGACCCAGGTGCCGCCGGTGGTCAAGGCGTCGGACAGCGAGCGCGCCACCGCTTTGGCCGGCGGCCAATGGGCCAGGGCCAGGGCGGTGGGGCCGCGCTCGGGCTCGTCATCGGCCACGGCGGCCACGTGCAGGCCGGGCGTATGGCGGGCCTGGGCCAGGAACATGGTGCCGAATTTACCGGCACCGATCAGGCCGACCCGGACCGGTTGGCCCGAGGACGCGCGCTCAGCCAGCAGAACGCTCAAATTCATGGGATTCCCCCTCATGCGCGCCAAATAGCCTATCGCCATCTGACCAAGGAGGAAAGCCCTGGGGTGGGGGCTTGGGTAAGCGCCATGCGTGTACGGAAGGTGGGTTGTTTCCTGATCCCTTCGGACCAACATCACTTCCACAGGGGCGACCATGAGAATGGTTCCGACTTCCCATGCGCCAACGGCAACGCCGGGCGCAGTCTTCTTGTCGCTCCTAACGCACTGTCTTGTGCCGCTTGCGCGGCAGAGGCGACCGAAACGCATAGGTCCCCCAAAATGCTTAGGCCCAAGGCGGCTAAGCGAATGGTGAAGGTCCACATGGTAATAATAAGAAGCAACCGCATCAGCCGAAAGCAAGGCCCCATGGTCACGCCTTTCCGCCATTACCACGCTGAAGGCTTATGCCCCGCACCGAACGGCAGGCACCAGACTTACGGCTCGGCCTCCCCCAGTTTGCCGGGGAAATCGGGCGAGTGGACTGTTCTCGCGGAATCATTGGTGCCACCCGATGAATTGGGCGTTGACCGTGAACATCTGAGTAGAAGGGGTGGTTTCATGCCCTTCGCCGGATGCCCCGCAACGGGCCTGTGGCCAACGACCCTGTATATGGAGTGAGCGATGTACGCCGACGATATCTTCACCCGATACGCGCGCACCTACGAGGGTCGTAAGGACGTCGAGATGACCCTCCTCGAATACCTTGAGGGCTGCCGCGACGACCTCATGATGTATGCCTCGGCCTCCGAGCGGATGATCGCCGCCATCGGCGAGCCCGAGATCATCGACACCGCCAAGGACGTGCGCCTGTCGCGCGTCTTTATGAACCGCACCATCAAGGTGTACCCGGCCTTCGCCGATTTCTTCGGCATGGAAGAGACGATCGAACGCATCGTCGGCTATTTCCGCCACTCCGCCCAAGGGCTGGAGGAGCGCAAGCAGATTCTCTATCTGCTGGGGCCGGTGGGCGGCGGCAAATCGTCGCTGGCCGAACGGCTGAAGGCGCTGATGGAGCGTCATCCCATCTATGTGCTGAAGGCCGGCAAGGAAGTCTCGCCCCTGTTCGAAAGCCCGCTGGGCCTGTTCGATCCCGACACCATGGGCGAGGTGCTGGAAGATAAATACGGCATTCCGCGCCGCCGGCTGCCGTCGCTCATGAGCCCCTGGGCGGTCAAGCGGCTGGAGGAATTCGGCGGCGACATCTCGCGCTTCAAGGTGGTGAAAATCTACCCGTCGCGCCTGAAGCAGATCGCCGTCGCCAAATGCGAGCCGGGCGACGAGAACAATCAGGACATCTCGACCCTGGTGGGCAAGGTGGACATCCGCAAGCTGGAGATGTTCAGCCAGAACGACCCCGACGCTTATTCCTTCTCGGGCGGGCTGAACCGTTGCAGCCAGGGCCTGCTGGAATTCGTCGAGATGTTCAAGGCCCCCATCAAGATGCTGCACCCCCTGCTGACCGCCACGCAGGAAGGCAATTACGCGGGCTCGGAAAACATCGGCGCCATCCCGTTCCAGGGCATCGTGCTGGCCCTTTACAACGAGTAGGAGTGGCAGACCTTCCAGTACATCAAGACCAACGAAGCCTTCATCGACCGCATCTGCGTCATCAAGGTGCCCTACTGCCTGAGGGTTACCGAGGAACCGAAG
>JACMKT010000061.1 GCA_014380005.1 Rhodospirillales bacterium | reverse complement strand
GACCCACATCAAGAACGCCCTGGACGAGTTGTTCTCGCGCCCGGAAATGCGCGATGGCGAGCACCGCGACGTGCTTGAAACCTACCGCATGTTCACCGAGGACAAGGGCTGGCTGGGCAAGATCGGCGAGGCCATCCGCTCCGGCCTGACCGCCGAGGCGTCGGTGCAGAAGGTCAATGACGACATGCGCGCGCGCATGAGCCAAGTGACCGACCCCTATTTGCGCGAACGCCTGCACGATTTCGAAGACATCGCCAACCGCCTGCTGCAGCAATTATCGGGAGGCGAGGACGCCAATCCGCGCGGCGAGCTGCCGGCTGACGCCATCCTGATCGCCCGGACCATGGGCCCCATGGATCTGTTCGATTACGACCCCAAGCGCCTGCGCGGCCTTGTGCTGGAAGAGGGTTCGCCCACCATGCACGTGGCCATCGTGGCGCGGGCCCTGGACATTCCGGTGGTGGGCCGGGTCAAGGAAGTGCTGGACAAGGTAGAACCCTTGGACCCGGTCATCGTCGATGGCGACAATGCCCAGGTGTTCCTGCGCCCCAGCGACGACATCCGCGACATCTTCTCGGACGCCATCAACCAGCGCCAGCAGCGCGCCGCCCATTATGCCCGCCTGAAAGATTTGCCGGCGGTCACCCGCGACGGCATCCAGGTCACGCTGTTGATGAATGCCGGCCTGTTGCTGGACATGCAGCATCTGCACGATTCCGGCGCCGACGGCATCGGCCTGTACCGTACCGAGCTGCCCTTCATGGCGCGCTCCAGCCTGCCCGACGTCACCGCGCAGACCATCCTGTACCGCAAGATTCTGGATCAGGCCGCGGGCAAACCGGTGGTGTTCCGCTCGCTGGACGTGGGCGGCGACAAGGTGCTGCCCTATTGGAATCCGTATGAGGAAGACAACCCGGCCTTGGGTTGGCGTTCCATCCGCATCACCCTGGACCGCCCGGCGGTGCTGCGCCACCAGCTGCGCGCGCTGATCCGCTCGGCCTCGGGGCGCGAGCTGCGCATCATGTTCCCCATGATCGCCGAAGTGGCTGAACTGGTGCAGGCGCGCAAGATCCTGGATCTGGAGGTGGAGCGCGAGCGCGCCGCCGGACGCATGCTGCCCGAACGCATCAAGGTCGGCACCATGCTGGAAGTGCCCGCCTTGGCCTTCCAGATGGAAGCGTTGCTGCCGCTGGTGGATTTCATCTCCATCGGCTCCAACGACATGACCCAATTCCTATATGCGGTGGACCGCGGCAATCCGCGTATCGCCGACCGTTACGATGCGCTGTCGCCGGGCCTGCTGACCTTCATCCGCTATGTGGCGGGCAAATGCGAAGCCGCCGGCGTGCCGCTGTCGGTGTGCGGCGAAATGGCCGGCAAACCGCTGGAAGCCATGGCGCTGATTGCCTGTGGCGTGCGCATCCTGTCGGTGGCGTCGCCGTCCATCGGTCCGGTCAAGACCATGATCCGCACCCTGTCGGTGGCCCCGGTCAAGGGCTATCTGGAGGGGTTGCTGAAACTGCCCGACCGGTCGCTTCGCGATAAACTCAAGCATTTCGCCATCGACCACGGCGTGGCCCTGTGAGCAATTCATCCTCACCGGAGTGATGGTTGCCTGCACCGCCCCCAATTTGATACACAGAAGACAATGTGCGGTCTTGGCAATATTGCTGAAACGCCAGCCATTTTCACGGGATAGGGTCATTCAATCGTGGCCAACAATGCGCAAGATAATGTGAATTTGGCTCAAGGCGCGCCCACAGTGGCGGTCGGCCACAGCCTGAAGACCGCCCGCGAATTGACCGGCAAGACCGTCGCCGAAGTCTCGCTCCTGCTGCGTATCCGCCAGCCCTTCCTGCAAGCGCTGGAAGACGGGCGCCACAAGGACTTGCCCGGCGGCACCTATGCCGTGGGCTTCCTGCGCACCTACGCCGAATTCCTTGGCCTGGACGGCGAGGAAATGGTCCGCCGCTTCCGCGCCGAAGCTGCCGGAGAGCTGGACGTCCGCCTCAATCTGGCCTTCCCGTCGCCGGTGTCCGAGGGCCGCATCCCCGGCGGCGCCGTGCTGTTCCTGGGCCTGATGCTGGCGGCCGTCGCCTATGGCGGCTGGTATCTGCTGTCGGCGCGCCAGCCCCAGGTGGCCGAAATGGTGCCGCCGCTGCCCGACCGCTTGGCCTCGGTGTTCAGCCGCCAAGCCACCCTGACCGGTGAGCCGGCCAAGCCGGTGGAAGCGGCGCCCAAGCCCGACGAGACCCCGGCCAAGACCGCCGAGGAAGCCGCCACTCCCGCCGCCATGGCCGGCAAGGACAACGATGTGGTGCCACCGTCGGAAGGCGAGGACGAGGCCAAGACCGCCACGCCCATCGCTGCTCCGGTGGTTGCTGCCGCCCCTGTCGCCGTTCCCGAACCGGTCAAGGCACCCGCTCCCAAGGTGGACCCCGCCGCCGCTGCCCCGCTTCCCGAGGGCAAGGTGGTCGGCCAGGACAACGCCGATTCCCGTGTCCAACTGAAAGCCATTACCGACGATTGCTGGGTTCAGGTGCGCGAACTTGACGGCCAATTGCTGCTGTCGCGCCTGCTGCGCCGCGGCGACAGCTACATGGTCCCCAACCGCCCCGGACTGACCCTGATGGTGGGTAATGCCGGCGCCCTGGACATCCTGGTGGACGGCAAAAAGGCCCCGACCCTGGGCAATGCCGGCCAAGTCCGCCGCGACATCAAATTGGACCCGGACAAGCTGCTGGGCGGCGGGTGATCTTAAAAAAAGTTCACCACAAAGACACAAAGAACACGAAGAGAATTTGTCGGGCGGAATTCATTAGCCACCCGGCAGACATCTTCGTGTTCTTTGTGTCTTTGTGGTGAAACCTTTCCTAGAACTTAATTCTCCCGCACCCACGGCACCGACACCACCGCAATCCCCTCGTCTTCCAGATCGCGAGCCTCCTCGGCTGAGGCTTCGCCGTAGATGGGGCGGGATTCGGTGTCGCCGTAATGGATTTTGCGGGCCTCGTCGGGGAATTTCTCGCCGACGTAATCGCAGTTTTCCTCGACCTTCTGGCGCAAATCCGACAGCAGCCGGCGCATTTCGCGGGCGGCGCCCTGGGCGTCCAAGGCCTGACCGGTGGCTTTGTTCAGGCGCGGCGCCATGATCGCCTTGCCCACTTGGGTGCTGGCGCAGACCGGGCAGGCGATCTCGCCTGCCGCCGACTGGGCGTCGAAGCCGGCATTGTCCCTGAACCAGCCCTCGAACTCATGGTCGTTGGCGCAGCGCAATTGAAATAGGATCATGCTTCCCGTTTACAGAAATCTGGCCGCCATGACAACGGAGTCCCCCACATGACCGCCTCGCCCTGGGTGTCCCGCTTCGCCCCGCTGGTCAGCCCCGGCGGTGCCGTGCTGGATTTGGCCTGCGGCGGCGGGCGCCATAGCCGGTTGTTCCTGGCGCGCGGCCATGGCGTGACCGGAGTGGACCGCGACATCGCCCACACCGACGCCCCCGGCGCCGAACTGATCGCCGCCGATCTGGAGAACGGCTCGCCCTGGCCGCTGGCGGGGCACCGCTTCGCGGGCGTGGTGGTGACCAATTACCTGTGGCGTCCGCTGTTCCCAGCCTTGCTGGACTCGTTGGCCGACGATGGCGTGCTGATCTACGAGACCTTCGCCCAAGGCAATGAACGCTTCGGCAGCCCGCGCAATCCCGACTTCCTGCTGGCGCGCGGCGAATTGCTGCGCGTCACCGCCGGCCTGACCGTGGTGGCCTATGAAGACGGCGTGGTGGAAGACCGCGCAGTGGTCCAGCGCATCTGCGCGGTCAAGGGCGACGGGCCGGTGCGGCTCCCTTAACGCGGCGCCTCCGGCTGCGCTGGCGGCGTTTCACTGGGCGGAGCGGACGGCGACACCGGTTCCTCCCCCTCTGACGGCGGGACCACGTCCTGCACACCGCCGCTGGGCGCCGGCTCCACCTGAGGCGGCGCCGGGGGCACCGTCAGCGACTGGTATTTCGCCGCATCCATCTTGGGCAATTGGTCGAGGAAGGCCACCAATGCCCAGATTTCGCCATCCACCAAGGCATCCTGATAGGCCGGCATGCCGGTCATTCTCAGGCCGTTCTGGGTGATCCAGAATAGTTGCGATGGGGTCCAGCCGCCGGGTTCCTTGGCAAGGTCGGGCGGGGCCGGGCGCAGATTGCGGGCGAAGGGTTGTGCCTCCACCCCCGGCGCGCCGTGGCATTGGGCGCAGGCGTCGCGGTAGTGCCGGGCGCCGTCCTCCACCAGAATAGCGTCGGTCAAGGGCGGCGGGTCGATGTGCTGGGCATGGGCCCGCACCGACTGGCGCTTGGCGATGCCAGTCAGTTGATCCAGCACCGGGCTGGCCTTGCCACGGGCGGAAATGTCGTAGGAGCCGGAATAAAGCCAGGCCGCCATTGCGACCAACGCCACCACCAGCACCACCAAAACGCCGAGAACAGCTCGCATGCCCACCTCCACTCGCCCTCAGCGAATGGAGGTGGGGTGCGCGGCCCTCAGTCGCGAGGGGGCATGGCGAATGGCTTATCGTGTTCCAGGCAGGGCACCTTCTTGCGTGCCTCTTCCACCTTGCGCGGGTCGATGTCGGCGATGATCCAACCGGGGGCTTCCAGCGCGTCGGCCAGGATTTCGCCCCAGGGCGACACGATCAGGGCATGGCCATAGGTCTGGCGGTTGTTCACATGGGTGCCGCATTGGGCCGGAGCAAAGACATAGCAGCCGGTCTCGATGGCGCGCGCCCGCAGCAGCACATGCCAATGGGCCTTGCCGGTGGTCCTGGTGAACGCCGCCGGCACCGCCAGGAAGTCGCAGCCGGCGCGGGCCAAAGCGCGGTACAGATGGGGGAAACGCAGATCGTAGCAGATGGACAGGCCCAGCTTGCCCCAGGGCAGCCGCGCCGCCACCGCCCGGTCGCCGGGCTGGAAGGTGGCGCTCTCGCGGTAAACCTCGCCCAGGCCCAAATCCACGTCGAACATGTGGATCTTGTCGTATTTGGCCATGGTGACGCCGTCCGGGCGGATGACATAGGTGCGGTTGGCGACCATGCCGCCGTCCAGCAGGATCGCCAGCGAGCCGGTGTGGATATGGCAATTCAGCTCACGCGCCAGTTCACGGAACGCCTTCAGCGCCAGATGATCGTCCTCGGGCATGGCCTTGAGCACGATGTTGGAGCGTCCCCACTCCATCATGGCCACGTTCTCGGGCATCAGGATCAGATCGGCACCGGCGCCGCGGGCCTCCACCGCATAGCGCATGGCGGTGTCGATGTTGCGTTGCAGATCGTTGCCGGCATTGACCTGCAGCACCGCCGCCTTAAAGGCCCGGTTCATGCGCAGGCCGCCAGTTTGGCATCCAACTCGCCCGCCGCGTCCAGCGCATGCAGATCGTCGCAGCCGCCGATGTGCTCGCCATTGATGAAAATCTGCGGCACCGAGGTGCGCCCGCCGGCCCGCTTGGTCATGACCTCGCGGCCAGCGGAGACGTTGATCTCCCGATAGGCGGCGCCCTTCTTGTCCAGCAGCGCCTTGGCGCGGAGACAATAGGGGCAGGTCGGGGTGGTATAGATCTCGATCTCGGCCATCGGGAGCTCCTGTTGACGATGCGCCTAATATAACCAGCCGGTTCTTTTTAGCTACTCTCCGAACACAACCCTGCCCAGCGTCAGCACGTCCACCGCCGCAGCCCCCGCATCCATCAATACGCTGGCGCATTCGCCCACCGTGGCCCCCGTGGTCATGACGTCGTCGATCAGCAGCACGGCCTTGCCCCGGATCTGCGGCAATTGGCGCGGGCGCACGGCAAAGGCGCCGCGCACATTGACCCGGCGTTCCTCGCGGTTCATGTGGCCCTGCGACAAGGTCATGCGGCTGCGCACCAGCAGATCGGGCGCCACCGCCAGCCCGGCCACCTTGCCCAAGGCCAGCGCCAGCAGGGCGGCTTGGTTGTAGCGGCGCGACAGCAGGCGGAAGCGGTGCAGCGGCACCGGCACGATCACATCGGTGCCCGTCAGCAGTTCCGCTCCGGCGCGGGCCATCCAGCGGGCGAAGGCCGGGGCGCCCTCCAACCGGTCGCTGTGCTTGAAGCGCAGGACCAGCGGCTTGGATTGGTCATCATAGCGGAACACCGCGCGGGCATGGCGCCACGGCGGGGCTTTGTTCAGGCACGGGGCACACAGGGCGTGGCCGCCGATTTCGCCCGGATCGAACTCGAACGGATGACCGCAGGCATCGCATTGGGGGGCGCTGAGGAAGCCGACTTTTTCCCAGCACATTGGGCACAGCGCGCCCGGTTCCGACACCAAGGCGCCGCAGCACAGGCACAGGGGCGGCAGCACCGCATCCACCGCCACCCGCATCAGCCGCGCCCACGCCGTCATTAACTCTTTTCCCATTTCGGCAGCCATGCCATATAGCCCGCATGGCTGATCCCATCAGAATCTTCGACCGCTCACTGCTGCGCAAGCGCCGCGATCGCGCCGCACCGGAATTCACCGCCCACGACTTCCTGATCCGCGACGTGGCCGAGCGCTTGGCCGACCGCTTGAACGACGTCACCCGCCGCTTCCCCATGGCGCTGGATTTGGGCTGCCATACCGGCGAGCTGGCCGACACCTTGCACGGGCGCGGCGGCATCGAGACCCTGGTGCAATGCGACCTGTCGCCGCGCATGGCCGCCAAGGCCGCCACCAACGGCCAGCCCACTTTGGCCGCCGACGAGGAATGGCTGCCCTTCAGCGATGCCAGCTTCGATCTGGTGATCTCGTGCCTGTCGCTGCATTGGGTCAACGATCTGCCCGGCACCCTGCTGCAAATCCGCCGCGTGCTGAAGCCCGACGGCCTGTTCCTGTGCGCCATGCTGGGCGGCGAGACCCTGAAGGAACTGCGCCAAGCCCTGGCTGAGGCGGAAATGGCCGAGGAAAACGGCTGGAGCCCGCGCGTGTCGCCCTTCGCCGACGTGCGCGATCTGGGCGCCCTGCTGCAGCGTGCCGGTTTCGCCCTGCCGGTGGTGGATGCGGACATGATCAACGTGGCTTACGGCGACCCCATGCGCCTGCTGGCCGATCTGCGCGGCATGGGCGAGACCAATGCGGTGGCCGAGCAGCGCAAGACCTTGACCCGGCGCGCCACCATGCTGCACGCCCTGAGCCGCTATCAGGATTTGTTCGCCGGTCCCGAGGGCCGCGTCGCCGCCACCTTCCAGGTGCTGACCATGACCGCCTGGACACCCCACCCCGACCAGCCGCGGCCCCTGGCTCCCGGTTCGGCCAAAGCCTCGCTGGCCGATGTGCTGGGCAACGGGCACGGCAAAATCGCCCATAATTGGGAATGACATGCGCTTCCCCTCGCCTTTGATCCGCGGCAGCCTGATCCGCCGCTACAAGCGCTTTCTGGCCGACGTCCTGCTGGACACCGGCGAGGAGGTCACCGCCCATGTGGCCAATTCCGGCGCCATGCTGGGCACCAGCACGCCGGGCATGGAGGTGTGGCTGTCGCCCGCCACCAACCCGCTACGCAAGCTGGCGTGGAATTGGGAGTTGTGCCGCATGGACGGCGCGCTGATCGGCGTCAACACCGCCCACCCCAATCTGATCGCCACGGAAGCCGTCTCCGCCGGGCTGATCCCCGAATTGACCGGCTACGAGACCATCCGCCGCGAGGTGAAATACGGGCGCAATTCCCGGATCGATTTGTTGCTGGAGGCGCCGGGACGCCCCACATGTTACGTCGAAGTCAAGAATGTCCACCTGAAGCGCGGCGAGTGGGCGGAATTCCCCGACGCCGTTACTGTGCGTGGGGCCAAGCATCTGCTGGAACTGCGCGACATGGTGGCCGAGGGCCATCGCGCGGTCATGCTGTATCTGGTTCAGCGCGAGGACTGCGTGGGCTTTCGTCCGGCTGCCGACATCGACCCCACCTATGCCGCCGGTTTGACGGCGGCCATGGGGGACGGCGTGGAAGCGATCTGCTATACCTGCCGGATGGGCCTTGAAGACATCACCATAGGAGGACGGCTACCCATGGCGGTAGACGTCCTTGCCAGGGACTGAAGACATGGAAAGCGAAGATCGCGAATTGGGCCGTATCGCTCTGCATGGCCCCGAGGATTTCGAGGGCATGCGCAAGGCTGGCCGGCTGGCCGCCGAAGCGCTGGATTTCATCGGCCCCTATGTGAAGCCGGGCGTCACCACCGCCTCGCTTGATGCCCTGTGCGCGGAATTCATCGCCGATCGCGGCGGCATCTCGGCGCCGCTGAACTATCGCGGCTTCCCCCGGTCCATCTGCACGTCGGTCAACCATGTGGTCTGCCACGGCATCCCCGGCGACAAGAAGCTGGAGGACGGCGATGTGGTCAATATCGACGTGACTCCCATCCTTGACGGCTGGCACGGCGATTCCAGCCGCATGTATTACGTGGGCAAGCCCGGCGTGAAGGCCAAGAAGCTGGTGGAGGTCACCTACGAATCCCTGATGCGCGCCATTGAGGTGGTCAAGCCCGGCGCGACCCTGGGCGATATCGGCTGGGCCATCCAGAGTCTGGTGGAAAAGCACCGCTTCAGCGTGGTCAAGGATTTCTGTGGCCACGGCCTGGGCCGCGTCTTCCACGAGCCGCCGAACGTCATGCATTACGGCAAGCCGGGCGAAGGCCTGGAACTGCGCGAAGGCATGTTCTTCACCATCGAGCCCATGATCAATGCGGGCCGCGCCGAGACCAAAATCCTGGCCGATGGCTGGACGGCGGTCACCAAGGACAAATCCCTGTCGGCCCAGTTCGAGCATTCCATCGGCGTCACCGCCACCGGCTGCGAGATTTTCACCTTGTCGCCCAAGGGCCTGCACTGCCCCGAGTAACACAGCCTTATTGACAGCACCGCTTCATGGCACCACTGTTGGTTACCGAATGATTATCGGTCTCACAGCGGGGGCGTAGAGACGATGACGACGACCATGGTTGGGGCCCATGGAGTGGATAGCAATGCGGCCGTCCGCAAGGTCAACGAGACCTTGCAGGGGCCCATTGCCGACCTGTTGTCGCAATTCGTGCCCGAGCTGAAAAAGCTGCCCGCCGGGCACGCCTATGAAAAGACCCTCGACGATATCGGCTTGCTGCAACGCTGCTTCGAGGCATTCCGCGCCCAGCGCGACCTGTTCAAGACCGTCCTGGTGGATGCCGACAAACAGCCGGTGACCGACGACCGCGCCGTTCTGTCCTGTGGCCGCACCCTGGATCAGGTGGTGGCCATGATCGTACGCACCGCCGCCAAGCGCTATTTCCGCCGCAAGTTCAACGCCAGCGGCCATCGCCCGCTGGCGGGGACGCAATTGCGTGACGGCGTGACCGGCAAGGGCTTTGCCCACCGTGTCGCCTCCATCTTCCACGAAGAGCCCAAGCCCGTCCCCACCCACAAGGCCGAACCGCAGCGCAGCCGTGCCGACGAGCTATACGACGCCATCAAGGAGCATCTGCTGCACGAATGGCAGGTGCCGCTGGTCCCCACCTATGCGGACATGGCGCCCAAGATGGTGCGCGCGCTGGGGCCGAAGCTGCTGGATATCCGCACCCAGGAAGATTTGCAGCGCATCGCCGACGATCCCGCCGAAGCGGCCAAGCTGTTCGACATTCCAGGCGAAATCTCGGCCCAGGCCGATGCCGCCAGTGCCGGGACACGTGACGAACGGGCGCGGTTGTCCAACGTGCTGACCGGCGACGGCAAGCGCCTGCGCGCCGAGGCTTTCACCGACATCCTGCTGCGCCCCGAAGTGCGGGCGCAATTGGGCAGCGCCGCCCACGGCCTGCGCCTGACCGAGACCCTGCGCGGTGTGGGCGGGTTAAGCACCAAGCTGCTGGTGGCCGAACTGGGTTTGCGCCTGGACCAATTGGCGGTGTTCCTGCTGGTGGCCCATCAGGCCATCGGACCCAATCTGTTTGGCCGCGTCTTCGGCATGCCGGGCGAGGTGGAGCTGGTCATGCGCATCACCCAAAAGGCACGGCTGGCCGGGTTGTCGCAGAAAAGCTCGCTGCTGGACGTTTCGACCTTCGTCCAACAGGCCTTCGCCACCAAACCACGTTAGTGTTTGCGTAATCCCTGTGCGCTACGATGGCTCACTGCGGTATTGTGCCAACAAAACCCAAAGGAAACGATGCCGCCAGCTCGGGGCGCCAATCACAACGACATTGTCCGTAAGATCAACGCCACCTTGCAAGGGCCGGTGATCGATACGCTTGCCGAATTAGTCCCCGACATCCGCCGCCTGCCCCGCCGCAGCGCGCTTGAGACCGTGCTGGACGACGTGGATTTGCTGAACCGCTGTTTCCTGGCCTTCCGCGGCAATCCCGACAGCTTCCGCCACATCCTGATCAACAAGCACAAGGTCAGCGTCGAGGACGCCGAGGCGCTGCTGGAATGCGGCCGCAGCCTGGACGAGGTGGTCGCCATGGTGGTGCGCACCGCCGCCAAACGCCATTTCCGCCGCCGCCTGGACGGCGGCAGCAAGACTCTGCGCACCAAACCCCGGCGCAAGCCCAAGCGCGATCTGATGTCGCGCCTGATGGCCATGCTGTCCACGCCCGAACCGGCGGTGGTGCGGCCCAAGACGCGCAGCGAATTGCTGTACGATGTGTTCAAGGACTACCTGCTGCATGACTGGCAGGTGCCCATGATCCCGGAATATTGCCAATTGTCGCCGGGCACGGTACGGCGCCTAGGCGCACGCATCCTGGATTACCGCATTGCCGAGGACATCCGCCGCCTGCGCGCCGACCCCGACAACCCGCCGCCGCCCACGCCGTTGGTGGAGGACGACCAGAAGACCAAGGGCGGCTATCGCCTGCCTGCCTTCCTGACCGCCCCCAAGGACGGCGCACCGACAGCCATCAGCGGCACCACCGCCGACAAGCGGGTCAGCGACGGCATGGCGACCATCGATTACGGCAATGCCGACCGCACCTCGCGCGACGAACGGGCCCGGCTGGACGACATCCTGACCCCCGACGGCAAGCGCCTGAAGGCCAACGCCTTCACCATCGTCCTGTTGGACCCGCAAGTGCGCAGCGCCCTGCCCAATTCCGAGCAGACCGTGCGCATCACCGGCATTCTGGGATCAGTCAACGGCATGGCCGGCAAGATGCTGGTCAACGATCTGGGGCTGAAAATGGACCAATTGGCCGTCTTCATCATGAGTGCCCATGCCGCCTTGGGCGAAGACCGCTTCCAGACCGCCTTCGGCGTACCGGGCCGGCCCGACTACATGGCTCGCATCATCGAACGGGCCAAGGCGTTCAAGATCGGCCAGCAAAGCAGCCTGCCGCAAATCGCCGATTTCGTGACCAAGAGCTTCAAGGGCGAGAACCAGAAGAAGTAGCCCCTCACAGCCCAAAGAACGCCCGCAGCCGCACCAGCAAATCCCCCTGCTCCACCGCCGCCTCACTTTGCGCCCGCCGTGCCGCCAGCCGTTCCCGGTTGTGGCGCTGACGCCGGACCATCAGGGCGGCAAGGCCCTCGGCCAATTGGGGGCGGGCGCGCAGGATGGGCTCTAAATGCTCCTTGCGGATTTCGAAGGCCACTCCCTCGGTCAGCGCCACCACCGAGGCGGTGCGCGGCTGGCCGGTCAGCAGTGAGATTTCACCCAGCACCTCGCCCGGCACCATGCGGTCCAGCACGGCGTCGTCCAACCGCACCTCCAGCACGCCTTCCGCCAGCAGGTAAAGCGAGCCGCCGGGATCACCTTGGGCGAACAGGCATTCGCCGTCCTGGAAACGGTGCTCCACCACTTGGGCGGCCAGGGCATCCAGTTCGGTGGCGGCGAAGTCGCGGAACAGGGTGATGCGGTGCAATTCGTCGTGGATCTCGCCCCCGCTTGCGGCCTCGACCCGGCGGCTGACGGCCACCTCGCGGCGGGGGAAAGCGGGGGCCAGCCCGGCTTGTTGCAGGCCGTGGGCGATGCTGGCGGCCACCGAATCGCGGCAGGGATTGTCGTCGGCGTAATCGCCCACCCAATAGCGCACCACATAGACCATGCCGCGTTCGTCAAAGCCGTCAGCCTGAACCTCGGGGCGCGGATCGTTGAGCACACGCGTTGCCCCCAGCACCGCCGCCAGCAGGACCCGGCGGGCACGTTCCACCGGCACGCTGGCCGGCAGCGCCACCTTCAGCTGGGCGCGGTAATGGCGTTCTGGAAAGCTGTAATTGATCAGCTTGGCCCCGGCGATAACGCCATTGGGCACCACCACCGAGATTTGATCGCGGGTGGTCAGGCGGGTGGCGCGCCAGTTGATCTCGACCACCACGCCCACCACGCCGCCGTCCAACTGGACCCAATCGCCGATGCGGAAGGGATGCTCCATGTTGATGGCGATGCCGGAAAACACGTCGGCGATCATGCCGCGCAGGGCAAAGCCGATGATCGCCACCAGCACGCCCGAGGTCGCCAGCAAACCGCCCACCGGCTGATGGAAGACCACAGCCAGGATCGCCAGCGCCGCGCCGGCCAGCAGCACCACGCGGGCGATGTCCTGCAACAGCCGGGGCGGCGGCAAGCTGGCCCGCCGGGCGCTGATATCCACCAGGATGATGCTCAGCCACGCAAGGCTGAGCCATCCCACCACACCGCCAGCCATGGCCAATTCCACCCGCTCGGCATAGCCGAACAGGGCGAACCCCAGGCCTGAGAGCAATCCGGCCAGCACCAGCCGGCCACTGAAACGCGGCGCCATGGGCAAAACATGGGAAGTGCATTGGGTGTGAACCAGCCAACAGCGGGCGAGGTGGCCGGGGGATAGGGTCTGGTCATCGAGCCGGGCAACACTGCACCGGCCGGAAACAGAAATCAGGAGCACACCATGACCTCGATCCGCCGCAGCATCTCCTTCGCCGCCCTCGCCGGTGCCCTCGCTCTCAGCGTCACCTCCACCGCCCAGGCCGGTGAGTTCAAGGACAAGGGGCAGCACATGACGGGGGGGATCCCGCTGGTTACCAGCAATTCGGTAACCGCCAACAACACCGCCGCCGGCATCGGCAACAAGGCCGACCAAAGCGTCTACGCCGACCAGTCGGGCGCCCAGGGCTGGCGCGGCAAGGGTTACGGCGGCGGCTACACCGACAACAGCACCAACGCCACCAATCTGGCCGCCGGCTACAAGAACCACGCCACCCAGGACGTGATGACGCGGCAGAGCGGCAGCCCGGGCGCCCTTACCCTGAACCGGGTGGATGCCATGAACATGGCGGTGGGCGAGCACAATTTCGCCAACCAGCGGGTGATGACCAAGCAGCGCTGATCGCCGGATGCCCCTCCCCCCGGTTCGCGGGGGGAGGGAACCAGCTCAACAGGAGGATTTGCACATGACCATCCGTCGCGCCGCTCTTGCCCTGACCATCGCACTGGTGTCTGCCGGTGCCTCCTTCTCCACAGAAGCACGGGCCGAACGCCTGCACACCGGCGGCATTCCCCTTTCGGCCAATAACGCGGTGGTCGGTGCCAACATCGCCGCCGGCATCGGCAACGCCAGCAATCAGCAGATCATGGCAAGCCAAGGGGGCGGCCAAAGAATGTTGGGGCCGGGCGGGCATCCGCTGGTCGCCACCAACACCCAAATCGCCACCAACGTGGCCGCCGGTATGGGCAACACCGCCAACCAGACCGGCATGGTCCAGCAAGGAGGCCCCATGGTCGGGCTGGGACTGGATTTCAGCGGACGCGGCCCCATGGTCACCAGCAATGTGGCCGTGAACACCAACGTGGCCGCCGGATTGAACAACCATGCCAGCCAGGGAGTGCTGACCCAGCAACGTTAACCCATGCCGGCTGCCGCACAGGCAGCCGGCCCCTTACGGAGGTTCCCATGACCCGCATTGCCGCCTTTTCCGTCGCCCTTCTGGCCCTTAGCGGCACGGCCTATGCCGACACCGAGATTTGCCAGACCATCAATGGCCGGACCAAATGCGTGCATGCCACCGGCAATGTCAGTTGCACCACCATCAACGGCGAAACCCATTGCACCCAGATCGACCCCGACCAGACGGAAACGCCCCTGCCCGAGATCACCGCCCCCGGTGTGGATATCCGCCGCCTTGGCGACAAGTTGCATGTGCGGGCGGGCGGCACCGAGATCGTCGTGGAACAAGGATCCCGGCCATGATGACCCGCGCCGTCTTGCTGAGCCTTGCCTTCACCGCCGCGCTGTCCGCCGCGCTGTCCGCCTCTGCCGCAGCCCAAAGCGCCGGCGGATTGCTGGTGACCGGCCCCGGCATGGGCCCCCTTCCGCTGCAACCGGAATTCCCCGTGGGCGCGCCGCTGCACCGCAACCCCGCCGACGTCAAATCCGCCAACCCGGCCCGCGCCCGCGAGGCCACCCACCAGCAATCCATCGCGGCCATCCGTGGCGATGCCGGTTACCTGGGCGGCTTCTTCCACGGCCAGCCTTTGGCCGCCAGCCGCCAACCGCCGCCCGACTTCGCCATGCCCAACTTCCTGACCATCATCGAGGCGCCGTTCATCCAGAACAATTTCGGCAGCCCGGTCAGCGTGGACACCAACGGCGCGCCCGCCACCATCAACGCCAACGACAGCCCGGTGGCGGTGGGGAAGGTCGAGCAGAACAACAACGTCAACGTTGCGGCGGGGGAGGGCAATGTGGCGGTGCAGAAGGTGGCGAAGAAGTAGGGAGGAAGCATATTACCCCCCATATCAGCCGTTTCGCACTACTCACTCACTTCGGCCCATAGCCGATGCCAGCCAGCGAATCAAATGGCTTAATTAGTTCGGCCACCCGTTTACTGGAGCAGCTGTCAGAGTCAACGATTGTGCGCACATGCTGCGTGATTCCATCGGCCCCTTCCATCAACGTCTTATCAATGAGGTCATTGGATTTTTCAGGGAACATGGTCTTTAACTGAAGCTTAGAAAGGCCTTCATAATATTTCTGGTTCGCCTTGAACCTCTGTTTTTTTTCGGCATCCGGGTGAAGACACTTCGTTACGGCAGCATCTGTTGCCACGAACATCATGTATATCTGCCACATCATCGGCGGTGATTGCTGAGCGAGTCCGATGGAAGGATGCTGGAGAAAAACGACGACCACAGCCACAACCAAAAGCCATCTCATGAACCCAGCCCCTCAGCCAATACACCCATCCATTGGATGTCTCATGGCTTTCCTGGTCACGCAAGTTTGAATAAGCCCCCGTACAGGGGCGTCTGCCTATCCCAAGCGCGTCACCGCAACGGCAAACACCCCGACGCCCCCGCCCTCGGCACCACCACCACCGTGGAGGTGCCGTCACTCCCTCGAATCACCACCTGGGTCGAGGCATCCATATTATTGGGCGGCAGTTGGGCCGGGGCGACCTGCACCACTTCGCGGCGGCCATCCACCCAGCATTCCAGATGCGTCGGCGCGTGACCCTTGGGCACGGCGATGCCCTTGAGCGGCGCCGTCTTCTTGTCGCCTTCGACAATCCCAGCCTGAGCCGCACTGACCAGGACCAAGGCGCTGAGCAGCAGGCGCATCACACCCTCCTCCTTCAGCCCGCAGGCAACACCTTCACCGCCATGCGGCTGCTTTTCACCGTGGTCTTGGTCAGGCTGGAATAGGCCGCCAGCACATCGTCCAGCCCTGTCTGGGGGATCACCTGCAGATCGGCGGCCTTGTATTTCTCGGGCAGGGCCAAGCCGACCTCTTGCGGCGAGGTGACGCAGGCGATGGTTTCCGTGGCATTGGGCTTTTCCATGCGGATGTTGAAGGGCGGCTGCGGCCCCGGCGGGATTTCCACCTGACGCTTGGCTTCCACGAAGGCATCGGGCTGGAAGCGGTTGGGGAAGATGCGCGATACCGCCCCCTGGGCATCGGCGTAATAGCAGTACAAAAAGCCGTCCGCCGTGGTGGAAGCGCGCACGGACAATGCCTCGCCCACCCGATAGCTGGGCTGCGGCCCGCGCCCGCTGCTGAGCACCACGTCCGGGGCCGGCGGCGGCGCGGCGGCGGCTTTGGTGACACCTGAAGCCGGCATGGCCTTGGCTGTGGGCGAGGACAGCATGCGCTGATAGGTGTCGAAATCCATGCGGCCCGTGGCGATCACGTCGTGATCGGCCTGCCAACGCCCCAACGCCGCCGCCGCCGGCTCGTTGCCCTGCATGTAGCCATCGGCCTGAAGCACGCGCTGGGCATAGGCTTGGCGCTCGGATTCGGACATCTCGTCGAACCAGTCGCGGGATTGGGTCATGAAAGCGGGGTTGGTCTGTTCGATGCCCAGGCATTGCCAATAGGGCACACGGGTCAGCTTGCCCAGAACCTCAATGGTGGACAGCTCCACCAGGGTGCGCAGGGCCTGATGCATGCCCTCGGACCGGCTGAGCGAGACCTGGAACGACAGCCCGGCCTTGTTGATGATGCCGCCCGCATCGGCGCCCTTGCCCGATTGCACCACGGCGATGGAATTGCTGGCGGTGACGCCGGGCAGGATGCGCCGCGTGGTCAATTCGCCGACGCTGAGATCCACCGAGATGACCGAGACGATCTGGTCCTGGGACACCGACAAATCCACCTTGGGCAGGGAAATGCCCGCGCTGGCGGCGTCGGCCAGCACGTTTTCGTCCAACTGAGTGACCGCGCCACGGATATAATAAGATGGCGCGCGGAATTCGGGCCGCACGCCGACCATCCAATACAGGGCGTTGACGCTGTCCAGCGCCGGTTCGAAATCCACGAAGCTGAAGGCGTTGCTTTTATCGGCCATGCGCGAGACCGAGGTGATGACCATCTCCTTGGTGCCGCCCAACAGGCGACCGGTCTCGTCGGGAATGCCGTTGCTGGTGATGTAGATGTCGCGCTTGCCGTGGGTCCACAGCAGATCGTCCATGCAGCGCAGGGCTTCGGAGAAACTGCTGACCGTGCGGGCCGGTGCCGTGGATGGCTGCTTGGCCACCATGGCCTTTTCCGGCGGCGTCATACAGGACGTGACCAGACCCACGGATAGCAGCGCGGCCAGCGCCCGACGCGGAACCATCACCATGACCCAGGCCTCCCGGTGGCGGATATGCCAAAGCATATGCGCGCCGCAACCGGTGGGGTCGAGTGCTCAAAGGGGAACTCCCTCGGGGGAGCAAGATGCGCCCGCCGGTGAGGGTCACCGGCGGGCGCGTTACTTTTAACGCAGGGCCTTTAACGCTGAGTGGTCAAGACCTGCTGGCTGGCGAAATTGCCCACGCCAGCCGCCAGATTGGTGGCGTCCACCCGATTGTTGCCGCCGGGACCCTGAAGGGCGCCCACGCCCTGGATGGCGGTGTTGCCCACGCCGGCGGCGATGTTGTTGGCGGTGACGCTGTTGGAACCGCCGAACTGCGGGGCACGCCAGGACGGCACACCGCCGCCGAACTGATTCGTCGTCACCCCTTGCACAGCCTGATTATGCTCGCCCGCCGCCAGATTGGTCGCCTGGGTGCTGTTGGTGCCGCCGCCGCCCAGCCTGCTGCCATGGAAAGGCGAGCCGCCGAACTGGTTGGCGAAGACGCTCTGCTGGGCGGTATTGCCGATGCCGGCGGCGACGTTATTGGCGACGACGCTGTTGTTGGAGGTCAGCGGGATGCCGCCGCTGCGGGTCCCCGCCTGGGCGGCAACCGAGGTGACCAGAGCCAGGGCGATGGCGGAAGCGGTCAGGGCGGAGGTGCGGAAGGTCATGGTGTCATTCTCCTGTTGGGGTGGCCTGGGGTGTGGCCGTTGTTCATGGACACACCCTATCCGCCCCCCTGCCGCCCCGCTGTGGGCTGGCTCACAGGGGCGGCGTTTTCACCGTTCTCCCTCTTTCGAACGACTGGTCAGACCAATCTAACCCTTTTGCTCAGGGGGCAGCCGCAGCACTTTCCCGTATGAATGTTAAGGCTACATGGACGGGGGGGCCCCCATGACCGACATTTTCCGCCAAGCGTTCGACTCCACCGCTACTCCCACCGCCATCACCGATGCCACGGGCCGGTTGGTGGAGGTCAACACCGCCTTTGCCGAAGCCGCAGGCCGCGACCCGGCCCGGCTGATGGGCGCACGTGCCGCCGACATCCTGGACGGCCTGCCCGAGCGCCTGACCGGATTCCTGGATGTGGCCGTGGTGCTGAAACCTGCGGAAAACATCGTGGTGCGCGCGGCCTGCACCACCGCGCCGCTGCCCAGCGGCGGCGCCGTTCTGACCCTGCGCCCGGCACCCGAGATGGCGGGCTGGCCCTATCAGATGATTGTCGAAGCCATGGAGGATGGCATCACCATCCGCGCCGCCGATGGCCGCATCATCGGCAGCAACCGCGCCGCGCGGCAAATCCTGGGCGGGCTGACCGATCCCTATTTCATCCGTCCCGATGGCACGCCCCTGCCCCCCGCCGATCACCCGGCCATCATGGCGCTGGACACCGGCAATGCGGTGGCCGCCATCATCGGCATCAAGGCGACGGACGGAAAGGTGCGCTGGATTCAAGTCAACAGCGTGCTCATAGAACATCCCGAGGCCGGCACGGCAGTGGTCTCCAGCTTCGCCGAGATCAACACATTGGTGGAGACCCAGCGCCGCTTAGCCGAAAGCGAGCGCCGCTTTCGCGCCATCTTCGACCACACCTTCGAATTCATCGGCCTGCTGGACATGAACGGCAGGCTGATCGAGGTCAACGCCACCGCCCTGAACTTCATCGGCAAGGAATTAACGGACGTGGTCGGCCTGCACTTCGCCGACACTCCATGGTGGACCCACTCGCCCGAGGATCAGGCCCGGCTGCGCGACGGCATCAAACGCGCCAGCGCCGGCGAATTCGTGCGCTTCGAGACCACCCACACGGACAATGACGGCGTGGTCGCGACCATCGACTTCTCGCTGCGGGCGGTGCGCGACCAAGCAGGCAACGTGGCGTTCCTGATCCCCGAGGGCCGCGACATCACCCATCTGAAGCAAGCCGAGGACGCCCTGCTGGCGGCCAAGCTGGAGGCAGAGGCGGCCAACCGCGCAAAATCCACCTTCCTGGCCACCATCAGCCATGAATTGCGCACGCCGCTGAACGCCGTCATCGGCTTTTCCGACACCATTATTTCCGAAGTCTTCGGGCCATTGGGCAATGCCCGATACCTGGAATACGTCCAGCTGATCCACAGCGCCGGCAGCCATCTGCGCGACATCATCGAAGACATCCTGGACGTGGCCCGCATCGAGATCGGCGAAGTCGTGCTGCGCGAAGAGGCCATGAACGTGCAAACCAGCCTGGACGGCGTGGTCCGGCTGATGGCGCTGAAGGCGGAAGAACGCCATGTGGATTTGTCGGTGGCAGTGCCCACGGATTTGCCCCTGCTCTACGCCGACCCGTTGCGCATCCGCCAGATCGTGCTGAACCTGCTGTCCAACGCCATCAAATTTACCCCAGCACAGGGCCGCGTCATCCTGAGCGTTGCCCATTCGCCCGAGGGATTGACCCTGACGGTCAGCGACACCGGCATCGGCATCCGGGCCGAGGATTTGGACAGCATCTGGACGCCGTTCTTCCAATCGGACATGTCGCTGGCCCGGCGTTTCGGCGGCAACGGCCTGGGCCTGCCCATCGTGCGTCATTACGTCACCGCCCATGACGGCACCATCGGGGTGGACAGCGTGCCCGGCAAAGGCACCACGTTCACCGTCTCGCTGCCGGCCGGCCGGCTGCGGGGCCATGACGGCGGCAATCAGATGGCGAGGGGGCTAGCCAGTTCTCGCTAAGCGTGCTTCACTGCATCAGCGCCCAAAAAATGATGGCGGTAACCGGGCGCCGGGGGAGGGTGGCTTGGAGAGGGGGATTAGAGGCTCGCGAATCCGGCTGAGGGCCGGAATCGTGGCGATTTTTCTGCTGGTGATGCTGCCGCTGACGGCCATCATGACCGGCGTGTTGTATCGCCAAAACTCGCAACTGGCGACCGAGATGGCCGAAACGGCCATGCAACGGGCCACCACCGACACGGTGGTGGGTGTGCGTAACATCTTCGAACCCATCGCCCGCATGGTCGATCTGTCGGTGACCTTCGGCAAGGTCCAACGCGACGCCCTGCGCCATCCCGATGCCTGGCGCCCGCTGTTCGACGAACTGGAACAGCTGCCCAACCTGTACAGCCTGTATTTCGGCTTCGCCCGCGACGGCGGCTTCCTTCAAGTCGTCCGCCTGCCCGAGAACGCCGCCAAATTCGGCCCGCGCGGCGAGAAGCCGCCAGAGAACGCCCGCTATGTGCTGCGCCTGATCGATTCGTCATCGGGTGAGATGGCCGATTCCTACATCTACCTTGCCGCCTGGGGCCAAGTGGTCAAGGTCGAGCGCGCCCCCGAGCTGCGCTACGACCCGCGCAAACGCCCGTGGTACGAGGCTGCGGCCAAGACCAAGGGCGTGGTCAATTCCGGCGTCTACGTGTTCAGCGGCACCGGGCGCCCCGGCCTGACCCTGTCGCGCCAGATCACCACCGAGGACGGCGCCGCCATCGGCGTGTTCGGCACCGATCTGTCCATCGACACCCTGGCCCGCTTTCTCGACGGCCACCGGGTGGGCAAAAACGGCATCGTCTTCATCATGGACGAGGATGGCCGCCTAATTGGCTACCCCGATCTGGCCCGCACGGTGGTGCAGGAAAACGACCGCGTGGTGGTGACCAAGGCGGATGCCGTGGCTGATCCTGTGGTGGCCGGCGCCGTGCGCATGCGCCAGCAAGGGGCCGGCGACCGGTTCCAGGCGAAACTGGAAGACGGCAACAATTATCTGGTCTCGTTCTCGCGCTTCCCCGAGGATTTCGGGCGCAATTGGACCATCGGCGTGGTGGCGTCGGAAGCCGATTTCGTCGGCCCGCTGCGTCAGGCCAGTGTGGTCATCCTGATCATCGGCGCCATCTTCCTGACCATCGCCAGCTTTGCCGTGGTGGCCGCCTCGCGCCTGCTGACCCGGCCCATCAACGCGCTGATCGCCGAGACCCTGCGCATCCGCCAGCTTGATCTGGACAGCCCGGTCGCGGTGAATTCCAACGTCACCGAGCTGCATGCTTTGTCGACGGCGCTGGATTCCATGAAGATGGCACTGCGCAATTTCGGCACCTACGTTCCCAAGGATCTGGTGCGCGAGATCGTCGCCTCGGGCGCCGCCAGCGTGCTGGGCGGTTCGCGCCGTCCGCTGACGCTGATGTTCTCGGACCTTGAGGGCTTCACCCAGGCTACCGAGGCACTGTCGCCGGAAGATGTTCTGGCCGATCTGTCCGAATATTTCGAAGTCATGTCCCAGGCCATCCACGGCCAAGGCGGCGTCATCGACAAATTCATCGGCGACGGCATCATGGCCCAGTGGAACGCCCCCGTGGCCCAGGATGACCATGTGGCCGCCGCCTGCCACGCCGTTCTGGCCTGCCGCCGGGCCGAGGACGCCTTGAACGAGCAGCGTGCCCAACGCCAGCGCGCACCGTTACGCACCCGCTTCGGCCTCAATACCGGCGTGGCTGTCATCGGCAATGTGGGCTCGCGCTCACGCATGCAATACACCGCCCTGGGCCAGATGGTGAATTTGGCCGCCCGCATCGAAGGCCTGAACAAGTACTTCAACACTCAGGCCCTGGTCAGTGCCCAGATTGAAAGTGCCGTGCGCGGGCGTTTCCTGTTCCGCCCGTTCGGGCGGGTGCTGGCCTCAGGCACCCGCGTGCCGGTGACCCTGTTCGAATTGCTCGACGACACGAATGCGGAAAACGAAGCCCTGGCGGAAGCTTGGGCCGCCCCGTTCACCGCGTGGCAGGACCGCCGCTGGGCAGTGGCCGAGGCCGAATTGACAAACTTCCTCAACCGCTTCCCGCGCGACGGTGCCGCCCAATTGCTGCTGGATCATTGCCGCGCCTTCCAGCACACGCCGCCTGCCGCCGATTGGGATGGCGTGCTGCACTTCAACGCCAAATAGGGGGAAGCCATGATCCGCCCATGGGCCGCTGCCCTCGCCTTTTGCACCTTCGCCTTCGCGTCCGCCAACGCCGCCGAGCCGCCCCGCGTCATCCATCTGGCCCACACCCAGATGCAGGACCCCAGCCAGGACACCGCCGCCGCCATGGCCGCCGAGTTCAAGCGCGAGGTCGAGCGGCGCACCGATGGCACCGTCACCGTCGCCATCTTCCCCGAGGCCCAATTGGGCGGCAACCGCGATTTGGGCAAGCTGGTGGCGGCGGGAACCATTCAATCGGCTTTGGTCACCGTGGGTGGATTGGCGCCCCATTATCCGCTGATCGCCGCCATCCAGATGCCGTTCGCCCTGGACTCCGCCGCTTCGGCGGCGCGGGTGTTCGATGGCCCCTTCGGGCTGGCCCTGGCCGCCGACATCGAAAAGCGGGCGGGCATAACCGTGCTGGGCTTCGGCGATAGCGGCGGCTTCCACATCCTGACCAATTCCCGCCGGCCCATCCATCGGCCCAAGGACGTGGCCGGGCTGAAGCTGCGCACCATTCCCGGCCTGGACACCCTGGACGCCATGATCAAGGGCATGGGCGGCGTGCCGGTCAAGACGTCGTCCCGCGAGGAACTGACCGCACTGGCCACCGGCATCCTTGATGGCCAGATGAACCCGGCCCCGGTGATCGTCACCCGCCGCTATGACGAAGTGCAGAAATACGCCACCCTGACCAACCACCTGTATGCGCCCTATGTGTGGCTGTTCAACGCGGCAAGCCTTGCCAGCCTGAGCCCAGACCAGCAAAGCGCCGTGCGGGCATCGGCCAGCCAAGCCATCGCATCGGGCCGCACCGCCGCCAAGACCTTGGAAACATCCGCACGCGGCCTGCCCACCTTGCGCCGGCGCATGGAGGTGGTCGAACTGTCGCCGGCTGAACGCGCCGAATTCCGCGCAGCCACCCAGCCGCCGGTGGCCGCCGCCATCGCCCGTTCGCTGGGCGATGACGGCACCCGCCTGCTGACGGCGTTTCAGGCCGCGGCCAAAGGCCGCAAATTACCGTAGCGGGAAGATGAAGTTGATGGACGGTGACGATTCGTACATCACCGGCGGGGCGGCATAGTACACCGGCGGCGGGGCATAGACCACACGGGGCGGCGGGGCGTAGACTACGCGGGGCGGGCCATAGACATAGTCGGGCGCGTAGACGGTCTCGCGCTCATGATGGCGGTGTTTATGGCCATGCTTGTTATGCCCACGGCCGTTCCCCCAATCATTATCGGCCAAGGCCGGGCCGGCCAGCGCACCCAAGGCAACCAGCGAAATCATTACAGCCGACGCGATCTTGCGCATATTCATGGCGACCCTCCTCCTTGAAGGGGCCCTGCTTGTCAGCAGGCGTGCCGTTCGATGGGTTCAACATGCCGCAAGATTGCGCCGGAAGCATGGCGGTGCACGTGTCATTCTTGGGACAGGAACCTGGGCCACGCCCGAGGCCTGTTCGGGGACGTGAAACCCTCATTATTGTGTAATCTTCCGCGCCCCTTTATGCTACGCGCCGAGAGCGCATTGGGGGGAATGCCAAGCCATGAATTTAAATACCAAGATCAGCGTGTTCTTCGTCGTCATCGCGGCGTGTCTGATGGCCATGCTGGTCGCCATCAGCCTCTTTGCATTCCGCAGCTTTTCCATCGCCTCATCGACCGATCACATCCGCACCGCCGCCGAAATCGTGCGCGTGCATCTGACCGAGTCCATGATCAACGGCGTCATCGACAAGCGCGAAAGCTTCCTGCGCCGCCTGATGGAAGTCCAAGGACTGTCCTCGGCCCGCGTAGTGCGCTCGCCCATGGTGATCCAGCAATTCGGCCAGGGCTTCGCCCAGGAGCATGCCAGCGACGAGATCGAGACCCAGGTCTTGCGCGACGGCAAACCCCAATACGAAATCGTCGAACTGCCCGACGACACCCTGATCCGCGGCACCATCCCCTTCATCGCCACCAATCGCGGCTCGCCCAATTGCCTTGAATGCCATCAGGTCCAGGAAGGCATGGTGCTGGGCGCGGTGACCATGCAGGTCTCCATCGCGGCGCTGAAGCAAAAAGCCATGCTGACCGTGGCCGGCATCGTCGGCATCGTCTTCTTGTTCTCCGGCATCGCCTTCGTGCTGATCCGACGCACCATCCAGCCCATGGCCGTCACCGCCAACAATGTGGAAGTTGCGGTGCAGCGCGCGCTTCGGGGCGACTTCAAGGCCAAGGTCGAGCAGATGACCGAGGACGAGATCGGCCAAATCGCCGGCGACATGAACCGTCTGCTGGCCTTCCTCGACGATGGCCTGACCCGCATCGGCAACAACGTCGCCCGACTGACCAACAAGACGCCGGGGGCCGATGAGAACCTGCTGGAGGCCACCATCGCCATGGTGGACGGCCTGACGCGGGCCGCCCATTTCAAGCAGGCCATCGAAGAAGACGAGACCAAGAGCGAAATCCACCAGCGTCTGGCCCAGACCCTGGAGCAGGAATTCAAGGTCAGCGAATACTCGCTGTACGAAATGGTCCCCAACAAGAACCAGATGGTTCCGTTGTTCGTGGACGGCAATCTGGAGGCATCGTGCCGCTGGTGCGATCCGCAGATCCTGGTGCGCAGCGAAGGCTGCCGGGCGCGCCGCACCGGCCACATGGTGGACGGCATCACCAATGACGGCATCTGCTACGCCTTCCAGCCGCCGGTGGAGGCCACGGGGCGCAAGCATGTCTGCCTGCCCATCATCCAGTCGGGCTCGGTCGCCAACGTGCTGCAATTGGTGACCACGCCGGACGAAGAACAGCGGGTGCTGTCGCACATCCCCTACATCAACGTCTATCTGCGCGAAGCGGCCCCCGTGCTGGAAACCAAGCGCCTGATGGAGACGCTCCGCGAATCCTCGCTGCGCGACCCCATGACCGGCCTGAACAACCGCCGCTTCCTGGAAGAATATGTGGAAACCCTGATCGCCACCGTCCAGCGCCGCAAGACCCAGGTGGCGGTGCTGATGCTGGACCTCGACTACTTCAAGATGGTCAACGACACCTACGGCCACGACGCCGGCGACGCCGTCATCAAAGCCCTGGCCAAGCTGCTGCGCCAGACCGTGCGGTCGTCGGACATGGTCATCCGCTACGGCGGCGAGGAATTCCTCGTCATCCTGGTGGACACCCCGCCCGACCACGCCGACATCGTGGCCGAAAAAATCCGCTCCTCGGTGGAAGCGCTGGAGGTCCAGGCCGGCAGCGTGGTGCTGAAGAAGACCATCTCCATCGGCATGGCCGACTTCCCCAACGACAGCGACACCTTCTGGCAAGCGGTCAAATTCGCCGACGTGGCCCTGTACCAAGCCAAGGAAAACGGCCGCAACCAAGTGGTCCGGTTCACTCCGGCCATGTGGGGCGACAACAAGACGTATTAGGTTTACGCCCTCAGACGCCCTCCCTTGCACGCCAAGGGAGGGCGTTTCTACGCCCGGTCCGCCACATCGCCCCGCGCGATGGTCAACGCCTTGATCAGCGCGTTGACCCGCATGCCCGGCACCAGATTCAGATGCGCCTGGGCATGGGCGGTGATTTGCGCCCAGATGTCGGTGCCGCCGCAATCCAACACCACGTCGGTCAGCCAGCCCTCTGCCGCCCGCACGGATTTGACCACCGCCGGCAGCACGTTGCGTACGCTGATGCGGGACGGAGCGTCGATGGCGATGCTGACGTCGCGGGCGTGGATGCGCAGGCGCACCGGGGTGCCCACCGGCGTGTTTACCTTTGCCACCAGCAAGGTGCCGCCGGTAAAGGCCAAGCGGCTGATGCCGTAGGTGGCATCGTGGCCGGCCACGGTGGCGCGGATCACCGCACCGGCTTCGTAGCGGCCCGTCAGCGGGCGCAGATCGGTACGCGACAGCAACTCCTCCACCGGCCCCACCGCCGCCGCCTTGCCGTCATCCATGAGCACCAATGTGTCGGACAGCCGCAAGACTTCGTCCATGGAGTGGCTGACATACAGGATGGGCGTGGCGAATTGCCGCGCCAGCTTGCCGATGAACGGCAGCAATTCCGCCTTGCGCTGGCTGTCCAACGCGGCCAGCGGCTCGTCCATCAACAAAATGCGCGGGCTGGCCAGCAAGGCGCGGCCTATGGCGACCCGTTGCTTCTCGCCGCCCGACAATTTGGACGGGCGACGGTCCAGCAGATGGCCGATGCCCAGCACCTGGACCACGTCGTCAAAGCCGATGCGGCGCTCGGGCACGGGCACCCGGTTCATGCCGAAGATCAGATTGCCGTGCACCGACAGATGGGGGAACAGCCGGGCGTCCTGGAAGACATAGCCCAGGCGGCGGCGCTCCGGCGCCAGATCGATGCCCGATTCGGAGTCGAACAACACCTTGCCGTCCACCTTGATGCGCCCGGAATCGGGGCGGTACAGCCCCGCCACCATGTTGATGACCGAGCTTTTGCCCGAACCGGAACGGCCGAACAACGCGGTTACCCCGGCACCGGCGGCCAGATCGACCTCGACCCGGAAATCGCCCTGCTGGCGGCGGATGGACAAATCCAGCATGGCGCTAGCCCCCCATGCGCGCTTGGACGCGGCGCGACAGGAATTCCGACGCCAGCAAGGCGGCGAAGGCCACCACCACCGAGATGACGCACAACCGCAACGCCGCCGCATCGCTGCCCGGCACCTGGGTCAGGGCGTATAGGGCGATGGGCAAAGTGCGGGTCTCGCCGGGGATGTTGGAGACGAAGGTGATGGTGGCGCCGAATTCCGACAGCGAACGGGCGAAGGCCAGGATCACTCCGGTCAGCAAGCCCGGCGCCACCAGCGGCAGGGTCACGGTGAAGAAGGTGCGCACCGGCCCACAACCCAAGGTGCGCGCCGCCTGTTCCAGCCCCCGGTCCACGCCTTCCAGCGACAGCCGGATGGCGCGCACCATGAGCGGAAAGGCGATGACCGCCGAGGCGATGGCGGCGCCCTTCCAGGTGAAAGCCAGGGTCACGCCGAACCAATCCCACAGCCAGCCGCCGATGGGGCCGCGCCGCCCCAGCATGACCAGCAGGAAATAGCCCACCACCACCGGCGGCAACACCAGCGGCAAATGAATGATGCCGTCAACCAGGGCCTTGCCGGGGAAATCGCAGCGCGCCAACAGCCAAGCGCAGCCGATGCCGAAGGGCAGCGAACACAGCACCGCCCAGCCCGACACCAGCAGACTGAGATACAGGGCTTCCATTTCCAACGGCGTCACGTGGTTGGCCCCTCGCTTATGTGATTGGCCAAGGTAACACCAACGGCATGACCGGCAAAGCGCCCCCGCCCTTTTCCACGGCGCCGCTTTGGGTTAGGTTCGCCCTGCCATGATCCCCATTACCCGCCGCATCGCCATCGACGAAAAGGAGCTGGAGGAAAGCTTCCTCCGCGCTTCGGGTCCCGGTGGCCAGAACGTCAACAAGGTCGAGACGGCCGTGCAATTGCGCTTCGACGTGCGTAATTCCCCGTCCTTGCCCGACGACGTGCGCGCCCGGCTGGAAGCTTTGGCCGGACGGCGCCTGACCCTGGAGGGCGTGCTGGTCATCACCGCCCAGGAACACCGCAGCCAGGACCGCAACCGCGCCGAGGCGTTGAACCGTCTGGTCGAGCTGATCAAGGAAGCCGCCAAACCGCCACCGCCCAAACGCCGCCCGACCAAGCCCACCAAGGGCTCGCAACAGCGCCGCATGGACGGCAAAGCCAAACGCGGCGCCACCAAAAAGCTGCGCACCGGCAAACCGGGACTGGACTGACATGAGCAAACGCACCCCCGCGACCACCGCCATGGAAAAGGCCGGCAAGCCGTTCGAGCTGCTGGAATATGTGTATGACCCGGACGCGGCCTCCATCGGGCTGCACGCGGCCCAATCCATGGGCCTGCCGCCGTCCCAGGTGTTCAAGACCCTGATGGTCACCGCCGGCGACGAACCGCTGATCGCCGTGGTCCCATCCGACCGCGAACTGAACCTGAAAGCCCTGGCCGTTGCTGCCGGCAAGAAATCCGTGCAAATGATGAAGGTGCCCGACGCCGAACGCCTGAGCGGCTACAAGGTGGGCGGCATCTCGCCCCTGGGGCAGAAGAAGCGTATCCGCACGTTCTTCGACGACAGCGCTTTGGCGTTGGACTTCATCGTGGTCAATGGCGGGCAGCGCGGGTTGCAGATCAAGGCGGCGGCGGCGGATTTGATGGAAGCCACGGGTGGGGCGGCGGCGGGGATTGCCACGTAAAACCCTCTTCCGCGAGGGGAAGGGGGGGGAGACCTCAAGTCGCGAAAACATATTCAGTCGGCGCTTCGGTACGAAGCATTTTTACTGCATCCGGATGGAATTGGCCGATGTTTCGGATCGCCCTGAAATTTGCGGACAGCAAATAGACGCCGATATGGTCGTGGACAAGGACTGAGACGACGTCGGGCATACTGTCCAGCACTTCTCTGTTGGTCCAATCATCCTTGACATGCCGCTCGAACGGGTTGCCGTTGACTTCGTCTTGGGGGTAATAGACGACAGGGATTGAGATTATGACGTAAGGCGCGGCATCGACGGCGCGGGTTACGACTTCGATGGCCTCTTCCTTGGTCATATGCTCAACGACGTCGCCAAAAATCACCAGATCGGCCTTCGCTTCCGCGAAGGAAAAGTCGCAGACGTTTTGGTTCGCTACTTCATCGTAAAGCGTATTCAGATTGAATTCCGCGATGTAGGGCGTCCAGGCTTCGACCGCCGTCCAATGCACATCAGCGGCTGCTCCGTCCAGAAGCTTGCGGTAGGTTCCGCTGCCCGCACCCACATCCACGACCCGGCGGATATGCCCCGCGTCCATGAGTCCCCGAAGGACGGCCTCTGTATATTGCTTGCCGAATCTCGAACTGCCGGACATGACGACGCCTTCCCTCTCATATTTCATTTTCGGCAGCTGCAATCCCCTACGCCACCTCATCCTCATCCAGCGCATCGGGATTACCCGCTCCGGTTTTCCAGCCCAAAGCGGGCAGTTCGATGACGCGGGCGCCGTAAGCGTCCATGTCGATGATGATCAGGCCGCGTTGTTCCATGAATTCCAGCAGGCCCAAGGCCCGGCGCGGGCTGCGGGAGCCGCGCGCCCGGGCGATTTGGGCGTTGGAGGGGCATGGGGTTTGGTCGTGGGCGGCGCGGGCCAGCATGAGGAAGACCGACTGGAAGTCCTCGGGCATGGCGGTGGATAGGGCCAGGGCCTTTTCCCATTCGGGGGTGTCGGCGGTTTCCGCATCCACGCCGGCGCGGGCCGTGGCCATCTTGCGGCGGAAGGCGGCCAGATCCACGGAACGGCCATTGACCGCGTATTGGCGGCAGCGCACCAGGAAGTCCTGATAGACCTGGGCCACGTTGCGGTACAGCGCCTCGGGGTCGCCCAGCACCTCGCGCAGCACGTCGTCCAGGCTGGGCTTGGGCGGCATTTCGCGCACGGGGTGGGCGGCCATTTCGCTGGCCAGCGAGAACGCGGGCGGTTGCGGCGGCTGGCTGGCGGCCAATTGGGCCAGGATGTCGGCGGTGGAGGCCGGCGTGGGCCGCGACATGGCCCGCACGGATTCGTTCTCACCCGGCTTCATGATCAGATCGCGCGCATCGGCGGGCGCCGCGCTGGGCGGCATGGGCATCAGCCTTGCGTTGCCGGTGCGGCCATCGGTTTGGACGTCGCCGATGCGGATGGGCAGCGGGCGGCGTGACAGGGCCGGACCTAGGGCGATGAAATGGCCGCGGTTGAGGTCGCGGAACATCTCGGCCTGACGGCGTTCCATGCCCAGCAGGTCGGCGGCGCGCGCCATGTCGATGTCCAGGAAGGTGCGGCCCATGAGGAAGTTGGAGGCTTCCGCCGCCACGTTCTTCGCCAGCTTGGCCAAACGCTGGGTGGCGATGATGCCGGCCAGACCGCGCTTGCGGCCACGGCACATGAGGTTGGTCATGGCCCCCAGAGAAGCCTTGCGTGCCTCGTCCGAGACTTCGCCGGCAGCGGCGGGGGCGAATAATTGGGCTTCGTCCACCACCACCAGCATGGGGAACCAGAATTCGCGGTCCACGTCGAACAGCCCGCCCAGGAAGGCGGCGGCGTGGCGCATCTGCCGTTCGGTTTCCAGGCTTTCCAGATTGACCACCACCGAGACCCGGTGCTGACGCACCCGGGCCGCCACTTGCTGCAGGGCGGCTTCCGTATGGGCAGCGGCGTCCAGCACCACATGGCCGTAGGCTTCGGCCAGGGTGACGAAATCGCCCTCGGGGTCGATGATGACCTGCTGGACCCATTGGGCGCTTTGTTCCACCAAGCGGCGCAGCAGATGCGACTTGCCCGAACCGGAATTGCCCTGAACCAGCAGGCGGGTCGCCAGCAGCTCCTCGAGATCCAGGGTCGCCGGCGAACCCGCCGACGTGGAACCCATCTCGATCGCGACCGTCATACCCGTGCCACTCCCTCTCGTCCTGAGGGCCCGACTCTCCCCACCCCGCCGGTGGAGTCAAGCACCATCAACAACAAAAGGAAAAATGTGAATGCCGCCAAACGCTTAGTCGTCCCTCAGCCTAAGCGCGGCGACAGTCTCATTGCGCAGGCACGTCCTTGTTGGCCAAGCGCTTGACCAATTCGTAGATGCCGCGCCGCACTTCCGGGTCGGTGATGCTGCGGTAGTTGCGGGTCAGTTCCAGCAGCTCGCGGTCAGGTTCAAACGGCGCCTTGGGGGTTTCCGCCAGACCGCCTTCACGCGGGACATCGTCGAAGAAGAAGCTGACCGGAACATCCAGCGCCTCGGCCACATAATAAAGCCGGCTAGCGCTAACGCGGTTAGCGCCGCTTTCGTATTTTTGCACCTGTTGGAAGGTCAAGCCCACGGACTTGGCCAACTCGGTCTGGCTCAGGCCCATCAACGTCCGGCGCAGACGCAAGCGCCCACCCACATGCACATCGATGGGATCCGGTTCACCGGTCTCGGTCCGCGCCCGGTATTTTCCGCTGCCTTTAGTTGTCATGGTCCATCGTCATCAATTGGTTGATTGCATACATTAGCGGTCGAGCCAACTGTATGCAATACGCGCCATACCATCCGCGCGTCATCGGCGGCGGATTTGGCAAAATTTCAGACGGACATAATCAAGACAGGGACGGATCAGCCTTCGCCGGGCCAGCCGCATTGGGCCAGCAGGGCCCGCATATGCTCGGGAACCGGAGCGGTGGCGGTGATTGGGGGCTTGCCCTTCTGCATGGGCACGGCCACGTGGCGGGCGTGCAGGTGCAAATGCGGCGAGACAAGGTCGGCGGTGCCGCGCCCATAAGTCGCGTCGCCAATGATGGGCCAGCCCATGGAGGCCAAATGCACGCGGATCTGATGGGTTCGGCCCGTGCGCGGGCTGGCCTCGATCCAACTTAACCGGTCAGTGCGGCCCAGCACCCGCCAATCGGTGACGGAAGGCTGGCCGTGGGGATCGACCTCCATGCGCCAGCCATGGCGGCGTTCCAGCTTTTGCAGCGGCTTGTCGATGGTCCCAGACTCCGTGGGCGGAGACCCCACAACCACCGCCCAATAGGTCTTGTCCACCTTGCCGGTGGCGAACAGATCGCCCAGCTTTGCCAGGGCCTTGCGGTGACGGCCCAGCACCAGACAGCCCGAGGTATCGCGGTCCAAACGATGGGCCAGTTCCGGCGCGCGCGGCAGGCCGAAGCGCAGGGCGTCGAGATGCTCCATCAGATGGGTGCCGGTCTTGCCGCCGGCATGCACGGCGATACCGGCGGGCTTGTCGATGATCAGCACCAGCCCGTCGCGGTACAGCACGCGGGCCTGAAGGTCCTCGGGGGTCATACCAACAAACCTCTATTGATGCCGCCATTGAGGCGGCGGCCAAGCGAGCGCATGCGAGCGCCCGGCGAGGGCGCAAATATTACTGCGCTGGGAACGGTGTGGGTGTGCAGGTTTGGCCCCTTGGCTTGAGCGTGGCGCATAGCGTTTCCGCCTGGACGGAATCCACCGGGCCGGCCACCAGTCGATAGGTGACGCCCAAATCGCCCAGATCGGCGCGCGCGACCTTGTAGCCCAGTTCGGCCAGTTCGGGATGTTCTTTCTTCAACGCGTCCCACGCCTTATCGCCATGGGTGGCGGTGCCCATGGACAGCAGATGAACCCCCGCCGGCCCCTTGGTGGCTGCACTCAATTTGGGCGCTTCCACGCCAGGCGGCGAGGGAATGACCTCCAACCGGCCCGACACGCCGCCGGGCATGCGCTGCCCCCGGCCCAAACCGGTTTTCTTCTTGGGCTTGGCTGGCTCGGGCGGTTTCGCCGGGCTGTACAGTTCGGGCAAGCTGCCGCCGGCCATCAAATCGTCCAATGCGGCAGTCTCGCGGGTGCGTTGCTCGGGGGTGACCAAGCCGGTGTCTTCCAGCCAGCCCAGCCGTTCCTTCAGCTTGCGGGCCGAGAACAAATCGGGCGGCGAATATTGCTGACGGGCGACGGGCTGCTTGGGCAACAGGCTGTCCACCATGAAGCCTCGTTCGGCGGCACGGGCGCGGTCGTCGCCGGGAACCTTGGAGCGCCCCAGATCGGCGAACCGGTTCACCACCTCGCCCACGGTTGGAATGGGACGGTCCAGCCCGGCGGCGGGCGGTTGCGGCGCGGTCAGCGGCAGCAGCGCGCCAATATTGGTATCCTTGCGCACCACCGCGTCATCCACCGGCACCGCGCCCATTTCCGTCAGACGCTTCAGCGCCAGGAAACGCTGCGCCATGGGGTCGCCGGCCAGCAGCGTCTCGGCCTGGGCGCCATTCAACCGGCCCTGCGGGAACGGCAGCGCCTCAGGCGGCGGCGGCACGAAGCCCTGCTGGGGCTCGTCGAGCGGGCGTTGTTGGACCGGGCTTTGCTCCCCAACCGGCTCCAAACCGGGACGGACCAGCGCACGGTCGGCATGGAATTTGTCCACGCGGGCGGTGACATCGTTGACGGCCGTATTCACGTTGGCACAGCCCGCCGCCAGCGGAAGCACCGCCGCCATCAAGATCATCCGCCTACGCAAAGACATGCCGGCCTCGGGATTGGTTTTCAGGCGCCCATTTTCGCCGTGGCTGGCAGAAGTGCAAGGCATTCCAGCGACCCTGCAAACTTATGTGAATTTTCCCGCCACTACCGTTGGTGCGAAAAGAATGCAAAGATGTGCCGGCCATGCAGGACCTTTCCGCCGCCTTCACCACTGCCTTGGGACTTGTCACCGGCTTTGATGCCGAGCTGTTGGGCATTGTCCGGCTGTCGCTGCTGATCAGCCTGTCTGCGGTCATCCTGGCGGCACTGGTGGGATTGCCGTTGGGCGCCGCCTTGGCCTTGGCGCGCTTTCCCGGTCGCGGTGCCCTGGTGGTGCTGCTGAACGCCTTCATGGGGCTGCCGCCGGTGGTGGTGGGCCTGGGCGTCTATATCCTGCTGTCGCGGGCCGGGCCGCTGGGGCCGCTGGGGCTGCTGTTCACTCCCGCCGCCATGGTGCTGGCCCAGGCGGTGCTGGTGCTGCCCATCATCGCCGCTTTGTCGCGCCAAGTGGTCGCCGATCTGTGGGACGAGTATGGCGAGCAATTGCGCTCGCTCAATGCCCGGCCCTGGCAGGTGGCCCTGACCCTGCTGTGGGATGGCCGCTTCTCGCTGGTCACCGCCGTGCTGGCCGGTTTTGGCCGCGCCGCCGCCGAGGTGGGCGCGGTGATGATCGTCGGCGGCAACATCAAGGGCGTCACCCGCACCATGACCACGGCCATCGCGCTAGAGACCTCCAAGGGCGACCTTGCCTTGGCCCTGGGTCTGGGGCTGGTGCTGATCACCATCATCGCCGCCATCAACGGCGCCCTGTTCATGCTGGGCAGCTGGGCCAAGCGGAGTGCCGGCTGAGATGAACACCATCCTGCCCCTGCATCTGGACCGTCTGGGCTTCACCGCCCATGGCCGCCCCCTGCTGCACGGCATCGATGTCCGGCTGGAGGCCGGCGCCCGCACCATCGTGCTGGGTCCCAACGGCGCCGGCAAAAGCCTGCTGCTGCGCCTGTGCCACGGCCTGCTGGCGCCCACCGAAGGCCGGGTCCATTGGGGCGGCGGCACCCGGCTGAGCCCCGATGCCTTGGGCCGCGCCCAGGCCATGGTGTTCCAGCGCCCGGTGCTGCTGCGCCGCTCCGCCAGCGCCAATGTGCGCCATGCCCTGGCCTTGGCCGGGGTGCCGTGGCGGTCGCGGCGGGAGTTGGCGCTGGATGCCCTGGACCGTTTTGGCCTAGTCGATCTGGCCCGGCGCCCGGCCCGCGTATTGTCGGGCGGCGAGCAACAGCGTCTGGCCCTGGCGCGGGCCTGGGCGGTGCGCCCGCAAGTGCTGTTCCTGGACGAACCCACGGCGGCCCTGGACCCGGCGGCGACGCTGGCGGTGGAGCTGGCGGTGCAGGAATTCCATCAGGCCGGCACCAAGATCATCATGACCACCCATGACCTAGGTCAAGCCCGCCGGCTGGCCGACGAGGTATTGTTCCTGTCGCGCGGGCGCTTGGTCGAGCACGCCCCCGCCCAGGCCTTTTTCAAACATCCATCCAGTCCGCAGGCCCGCGCCTTCCTGGCCGGCGAATTGGTAAGCTGAGGGGGAAATCACATGCTCCGTCGTACCGTCCTGGGCCGTACCGTCCTGGCTGCCGCTCTGGCACTTGTGGCCCTTAGCCCCGCACAGGCCGAGGACCGCTTCATCACCTTGGCCTCGACCACCTCTACCGAGCAATCGGGCCTGTTCGACCATCTGCTGCCCCTGTTCACCGCAGCCACCGGCATCACTGTGCGGGTGGTGGCGGTGGGCACCGGGCAAGCGTTGAAGATCGGCCAGCAGGGCGATGCCGACGCGTTGCTGGTGCACGACCGCGCCGGCGAGGACAAGTTCGTGGCCGAGGGTTCGGGCTTCGACCGCCGTGACGTCATGTATAACGACTTCGTCATCGTCGGCCCCAAAGCCGACCCGGCCAAGATCGCCAAGCTGAAAGACGCCCCGCTGGCGGTGCAGCGCATCGCCGCCGCCCAGGCCCCCTTCGCCTCGCGCGGTGACGATTCGGGCACCCACCGGGCCGAGCTGCGCTTCTGGAAAGCCGCAGGCGTGGACGTGAAGGCCGCTGGCGGCTGGTATCGCGAATTGGGCCAGGGCATGGGGCCGACGCTCAACACCGCCGCCGCCATGAACGCCTATACTCTGGCCGATCGCGGCACCTGGGCCAATTTCCGCAACCGCCAGAATTTGACCATCCTGGTGGAAGGCGACAAGGCGCTGTTCAATCCCTATGGCAGCATCCTGGTGGATTCCCGCAAGCTCCCCGCCCCCAAGGCCGCCGATGCCAAGATATGGCATGACTGGCTGACCGGCCCCAAGGGACAGGCCGCCATCGAAACCTTCCGCGTCAATGGCGAGCAGGTATTCTTCCCGCAGGGTGGCCGATAATGGAAGTTTTCCCCGACATGATGGACACCCATCAGGTCGCCCGCTATCTGCGGGTCAAGGAACGTAAAATCTATGATTTGCTGAAGGACAAGCGCATCCCCTGCGCCCGAGTGACGGGGAAATGGCTGTTTCCTAAGGCCGAGATCGATCACTGGCTCAAGAGCAATACCGACCAGGGACCGCGCCCGGTGGAAAGACCGCCTTTGGTGGTGGCGGGCAGCCATGACCCGTTGCTGGAATGGGCGCTGCGGCAAGTGGCCGGCGGCTTGGCCATACTGCCCGGTTCCAGCGCCGACGGCTTGGCGAAGATGGCCACTGGCGAGGCCGCCATGGCCGGCATCCACCTGCTGGACGCGGGCACCGGCGAACACAATTTACCCCAGGTGACCGAGGCTTTGGCCGGGCACAATGTGGTGCTGATCCAATGGGCGCGCCGCCGCCAGGGTCTGGTGGTGGCACCGGACAATCCGCTGAAACTGACCGAATTGCACGACCTGACCCAGGGCGTCCGCGTGGTGCTGCGCCAGCCCGGCGCCGGCAGCCGCGCCTTGCTGGACGTGCTGCTGGCCCAAGCGGGCATCGCCCCCGAGGCGCTGAACGTCGCGGCGCACCCGGCCCTGACCGAGACCGAGATCGGCCTTGCCATCCTGGAAGGCGCCGCCGATGCCGGGCTGGCGGTGGAGACCGTGGCGACCAGTTTGCGGCTGGGCTTCGTGCCCCTGTGCGAAGAACGCTTTGACGTACTGATCCATCGTCAGGCTTATTTCGAACCGGCGGTGCAGGCGCTGCTGGCCTTCGCCCATACTCCCTCCTTCACCGCCAAGGCCGAATCCCTGGGCGGCTATGACCTCGCCGGTTTGGGCGAGGTGCGCTGGAACGCATGATGAGCCTTGACGATTTGCACGACCTTGCCCGGCAGGGCCGCTTTGACGCGCTGCTGCGCACCGCCATCCGGGTACAAACTGACGACCCGGTGCGGCAACGCTTTCAGCAAGGCGCCGCCGCGTTGAAGCGTAACGATGCCTTCGCCGCCGTGGCCGCGTTCGAAGACGTGGCGACCCTGGACCCAGCCTTCCCTGCTTTGTGGGATGCGCTCGCCAGCGCCTATCGCCGCGACGCCCGCTACGAAGACTGCGTCGCCGTGGCAAACCGCGTCGCCCCCACCCGCCAACTGCGCTACGAAACCGCCATGAGCCTGCTGGCCCAGGGCGATGCCGCCGAGGCGCTGGCGGTGCTGGAGGCCAATCTGGCGGAAGACCCGGACCACGCCGCGTCGTGGTTCACCAGCCATGCCCCGGTGCTGGAATTGCACGGCGTGGATGCGGCGCGCGAGCGGCTAGACCGCGCCACCGCCTGTGCCGGCGCCAATGGCAAGTACGAGGGTTTCCGGGCCGCCTATGCCCTGTTGGCGGGTGAATCCGGCGCCCATGAACTGGTCCGCACCCACGTGGCCGCCCACCCCGCCCGCCGCGCGCTGGTGGATGGAGTTTCGGCGCTGCTGCCCCATTGCCCCCAACCGCCGCGCCTGTTCGGCCTGTCGGCCTCGCTGCTGCGCTATGCATTGGCCCAGGCGGAACAGCCCGGTCTGGTGCTGGAATTCGGCGTGCGCCGGGGGACCTCCATCACCGTCATCGGCCATGCTGCCGGCCAGCCGGTGCACGGCTTCGACTCGTTCGAAGGTCTGCCTGTGTCGTGGGGCAGCGCCCCTGCCGGCGTGCTGACCACCGGGCTGAACCTGCCGCCCGTTCCCGCCAACGTGACCCTGCATGCCGGCTGGTTCGACGACACGCTGCCGCCGTTCCTGACCGCCCATCCCGGCCCGGTGCGGCTGGTCAACGTCGATAGCGACATCTATTCCTCGGCCCGCACGGTGCTGACCGCGCTGATTCCGCGCATTCAGCCCGGCACCGTGCTGGTGTTCGACGAATTCATCGGCAACCGCAGTTGGGCCGAGGACGAATACAAAGCCTTCGCCGAATACGTGGCCTCCACCGGCGTGCGCTGGCGCGTCCTGGCCCTGGCCCCCTTCACCAAGCAGGTGGCAGTGGTGATCGAGGGGTGAACGTGATAGGATCATCCTGTGGTTGAACGTTAAGGCTTGTGCCATGGTTGACAGCGTATCGCAGACATCGGGTGCGACAGCGGCAAGCCTCGCGGAAACGCTGGCGCAGCGGAACTCGGCCACCACTTCCACCAAGAACTCGGCGACTGCCGGGCGCAGCATCGACGATGTGGTGGATCTGTCCCAGGCCGCCCGCGTGGCGGCGGAACTGCGCGGCTCCGACCTGAGCGGCAAGAAACTGACGGACAAGCTGGCGGAATCCCTGGACCAGGGCAAAAGCCTGGGCGAGTCCTTCGCCGCCCAGATGAAGGCCGGCCGCAAGGATAGCTCCGACACCAGTTCCGACGATTACGGCGCCGCCCTGCGCGGTGCGGTCAGCGACATCCTGAGCTCCGGCAAGCCCGGCAGCATCTATTCCGGCATCGTCAACCGGCTGTTCAAGAGCTAAAGATCACGGCACCCCCAGGGTGCAGTCGCGCCAGATGGCCGTCATCAAATCCGATTTGACCGCCCCGGCTTCGCCGGTAGCGCACCATACCGCCACGGTGACTTCCGCCGTCTTCTCGCCGAATTTGGTCAGGTTCACCGCCGGAGCGGGGGTGGCAGCGATGCGCCCGTCGCTCTGGATCAAGGCCCTGATGCAGGCCAGCGTCTTTTCGGCACCGGCGGCATAGGGCACCGGCGCCACCACCTCGACCTTGCGGGTGGCGTAGAAGGACAGGTTGCGCAGGGCCGCGTTCCACAGCAGGGAATTGGGGGCGATGACCTGGATGTTGTCGCCGGTGACCAGATGGGTGTGGAACAGGGACACGTCCTTGACCGTACCGGCCAACGCACCGGCCTCAATACCGTCACCCACCTTGAACGGGCGGAACAGCAACAGCATCACCCCGGCGGCCAGATTGGACAGCGTGCCTTGCAAGGCCAAGCCCACCGCCAAACCGGCAGCACCCATGATGGCCACGACGGAGGTAGTCTGCACCCCCAGCCGCTCCAGCACGGCCACGGCGGTAAAGGCCAGCAGCGCCCATCGCGCCAGCGAGCCAAAGAACCCCCGCAACATCTGATCGGCCACCCGCACCCGCGCCAGCCCGCCCTTGACCGCGCGTTCAGCCCAACCGGCCAAAATCCAGCCAATGAACAGGGTCACGACCGCCCATAGGCCGTTGGCACCCCAGTGGATGGCGAGGTCGGAGACTTGGGTGAGGGATGCGGCGGAAAGATCGAACATGGGTTAGGCCTTTCGCCAAGCGGGAGAAGTGGGAAATGCCTTCTTAAGGACATCCCAACCCGGAAAAACGAAATCATTCTGCGGACGTTTTTGCATGGCCGCCAACTGTTGGATATGCGCCATGCGATCCTCGTTCCGAGGATGGCTGCTCGCCAGTTCGTTCAACCCGGAACCACCCAATTTTGCGAAATTATGTTGGTCGTTGATGGCGTGAATGGGGGCCACCCCCAACCTCTCGAGGATGACCATCTCATGGCCATCAGCTTCGGTCTCATCGTCACGGCCATATGCCTTCATAAAAACATCCAGCAAATCCGAGATTTCCCCCTGGGAGTTCGGGATAAGCTGCTCCAAGGGAAGACCTTTCCCCATACCGCCATTTTTGCGTAGCATCTCAATTAGATCAGTCAATGACTCACGCCGGGCCGTGTGTCGCTTATCCACATGTCCAATCTCGTGCGCCATAGTCGCTGCCAATTCACCAGCGCGGTCACATATCGCTAACAAACCCATGTTTACCAGCACCTTACCGCCCGCAAATGCCCCGGCATTGGGGCTTGGATCGTTACACAGCGTCACCTCCCAAGGCAGGTGGGGGCGGTCGGAAACAGCGAACATTGGCCGACAAAAATCCCTGAGGGCCGCTTGGAGCCGTTGGTCCGGGTAAGCCCCCTTCTTTTTTTTAATCAATGCCGGATAAGCAGCACGTCCAAGTTCAATTTCATCAGCCTCACTCATGGCGCTTCCGTCATTTGCGGCAGACGAAAACATCTCGTTCTGAGCTGGCCTGTTGGGCCGCTGACCTCCCTGCATGCCTCCCTGCGCCGCACTGGGAAACCCGTTCCTCGGATCGGCATAGGGGTCCACCTGCGCGTACGGGTCGCTTTGCGCGCCGACAAGTTGCGCCCAGGCGGGCAAGGCAGCAGTCGCGCCTAAGCTGGCGAGACCGGTGAGGATGGTGCGGCGGCTGGTGGACATGCGTCTCCCCTATGCATGCGGATGATGCATCCTACCCGCACGCGAAGGGGGTAGTCCACCACCGGCGGAAACAGGGGGAAGCGGAACTTTGTTGATGGCGTGAAGGAGACCCGCGCCATGGCCCAATCTCGCGAACCCCTCGCCGGCAACCTCAACCGCGACATGATCGCCGAGGCCATTGCCTTTCTCGACAGCCTGGACCACGTGCGGCGCAAGATGGCGCTGTATTCCTTTGACGCGGGCGAGCGCTTCGATTGGCATTACGTGCCCCGTTCCCGCCCCGGCCTGCATCTGCGCGACATGGAGCCGGGGCAGCGCCAAGCCGCCATGGCCCTGCTGCGCACCGGCCTGTCCGATAGCGGCTTCGCGTGCGCCCAAGGCATCATGGCGCTGGAGGATGTGCTGAAAATTCGGGAGCCGGGCGAGGATTACGACCCGGGCAATTTCGCCTTCGTCCTGTTCGGCAACCCGGAAGCCGGGGCGCCGTGGTCATGGCGGGTGGACGGGCACCATCTGTCCATCACCTTCACCATCGTGGACGACGAAACCGTCATCGCCCTGCCCCACTTCATGGGCGCCAGCCCGTCGGCCTTCGACCGCGTCCACACGGTCCTGGGCGCCGAGGAAACCCTTGCCCGCCTATTGATGCATGACCTGGACGATTCCCACCGCGCGTCAGCCCTGATCGCTGCGGATGCGCCCGCCGAAATCCTGACCGGGCCGGGACGCGAGCACGCGCTGCGCCGCCCCACCGGCCTGATCTGGACCGCCATGACCGATTCCCAGCGCGCCATGCTGCTGGAACTGGTGGGGGTCTATGCCGAGCGCCTGCGCCCCGAACTGGCCCGGTTCGAGTTGGACCGCCTGCGCACCGCCGGCACCGAAGCCTTGCACTTCGCCTGGGCCGGCGGGCTTGAGTCGGGACAGCCCCATTATTACCGCATCCACGGCCCCACCATGGTTATCGAGTACGACAACACCCAGAACCACGCCAACCACATCCACACGGTGTGGCACGACCCGGCCTTGAATTTCGGCAGGGATTTATTGGGCGAGCATTACGGCAGCGCCCATTAACACCCGGTCCATACGGGATGACGCTTGGTGATGAAGGCGTCGATGCCCTCGGCGGCGTCGCGGGCCAGCATGTTGGTGGTCATGACCTCGCTGGCATGATCATAGGCATCGTCCAGGCCCATTTCGGCTTGGCGGTAGAACGCCTCCTTGCCCACCTTGACGGTGTAGGAGGATTTGGAGGCGATGATAGCGGCGGCCTCGGCCACCACCTGATCCAACTGATCGGCAGCCACGGCGCGGTTGATCAGGCCCCATTGCTGAGCGATAGCGGCGTCCACCGGCTTGCCCAGCAGCAGCAATTCCATGGCCTGTTTGCGCCCCACCGAGCGCGACAGCGCCACCATGGGGGTGGAGCAGAACAGGCCGATATTGACGCCGGGGGTGGCGAATTGAGCGGTCTCGGCGGCATAGGCCAGATCGCACGACGCCACCAGCTGGCAGCCGGCGGCGGTGGCCATGGCGTGGACCTTGGCGATGACCGGCTGGCGCAGGCGCACGATGGCCTTCATCAGGCGCGAGCACTGGCTGAACACCGCAGCCACCGCCTCGCGGCCTTCCAGCGCGCGCATCTGCTTGAGATCATGACCGGCACAGAAGGCCGGGCCGTTGGCCGCCAGCACCACCACCTTGGCCGCCGGATCGTCGCTCACCGCAGCCAAAGCCGCTTCCAGCGCACTCATCAGATCGGAGGACAGGGCGTTGCGCGCCTGGGGCCGGTTCAGGGTGATGGTGGCAATCCCATTCTCCATATGCGTCAGCAGAATGGATTCGGACCCGCTATGCATGGATGCCTCCCTTGTTTTTGGAATTGTTCTGCCCGAATGTGACGGCCTCGCGGCTCCCCTTCAATAAGCAAGATCAACTATGGCCCTGCTGACCACCGACGCGCTGACCGAAATGCTCGCCAAGGTTCCCCTGGCGGTTCATCTGAACATCCGCGTGGACCACATCCGCAAGGGCGCCGTGCGCATGATCATGCCCTATGGCCCCCATCTGGCCCGCCCGGTGGATACGGTCAGCGGCCCGGCCATGATGACCCTGGCCGATGTGGCCCTGTGGGGCGCGGTGCTGAGCATGGCTGGCGCCCAGGAGATGGTGGTAACCACCAATCTGAACATGAATTTCCTGCGCATGCCCGGCAGCAGCGACATGGTGGCGGAAGCCCGCGTGCTGAAAATGGGCCGCCGTCTGGCGGTGGCCGCAGTGGAACTGATCAGCCTGCCGTCGGACGAGCTGGTGGCGCATGCGACCGCCAGCTACGCCATTCCGAAAAGTTAAAGCCCTCAGGCGCCGGGCGCCGCCTCCGGCGGCTTGGCTCACGCTCGCATAAGCTCGCGGGCCCTCAATGGGCCAGTCCCTCGCTTCGCTCGCTCCGACAGGGCTACTCCAGCCCTTGGGATTGCACATTCAGCTTGGCCGGGTCGTCGGCCAGCAATTGCAGCGCCACCGTGCCGTGGCTGCTGCGGATCAACATCTCGCAGCACCATGAGCCGTCTTCCAGGCGAATGGGGGCGGTGAGTTCGATGCGCGAGACCGCGTCCACGTCCATGCTGATGGAATGATTGTCGCGGAACGAAATGGCGGCGACGGTCTTCATGAAATCCCCTCCTGGGCGAACCCCAGGCAACAGGCTCGCCCAGACCGCAGCCTGCGTCAACCAATCAACGTCTAAGAAACAGCCCAGCCAAGGGCCGCGCCAGCGCCGTGGTCGCCAGGGCCATCAACACCATGCCCGAGAACCCGATTCCGGACAGGATGCCCTTGTCCAGCAATAGGGTCAGCACCACCAATTCCATCAACCCCTTGCAGCCCACCAGCGAGCCCAGGGCCAGGGCATCGGGCCACGCCCAGCCCTGCGCCCGTGCCGGCAATGCGGCGGACGCCATCTTGGCGGTGACCGAGGCCACGAAGGTCCAGGCAAAAACCGTCCCAGCGCCCGAGGCCACAGTGAACTCGGTCTTCAAGCCGATGGCGATAAAGAAGAACGGCAGCAGCACCACCATCAGGAACGATTCGAATTTTTCCAGCACGTCGCGGGCCACCGCTTTGGGCACCACGGCGCCGAACGCAAATGCACCAACCACGGCATGCAGGCCGATCAATTCACTGACCAGCGCCGAGGCGAACAGCCCCACCGACAGCACCACCACATCCCGTTCATTGATGCGGCCATGGATTTCCGCGTGGTGGAACAGGCGGGCCAGCAGCGGGCGGGCACCGAACCACAAGGCCACGCCATAGGCGATCGCCAGCGCCAACAACGAGGCCGCCCGCCATGCATCGCCACCGCCGGCCAAAGCCAGCAACGCCGCCATCATCACCCACAGGGCGGCATCATTGACCGCAGCACAGCCCAAGGCCTCGGCGCCCAGACGGGTCTTGTGCATGTGCATCTCGCGCAGGATGGCGGCCAGCACCGGCAAGGCGGTGACGCCCACGGCGATACCCACCCCCAGAGTAAAGGCCCAATCCGGCGCCCCCGCCCCCGCCGCCTCGGGCACCAGCTTCAGCAGCACGAAGCCCACGCCCGTCCCCGCCACAGTCGGCACGACGAAGGTGGCAATGCTGGTGGTGGCGAAAGCACGGCCACGCCCGTGGAACTCGGTCAGGTCGAAATGCAGCCCGGTGGCGAAGGCGAAATAGCTAATGCCCAGCCACACCAGCCCGTCCAGCGCGGTCAGCGACAGCGGCGGAAACAGCCCGGCCCATAGTTCAGGCGCCAGCCGACCCAAACCGCTGGGACCCAAGGCTAGGCCGAAGGCGATCTGCACCACCACCAGCGGCACCCAATGCCGCAATCCCCCCAGCCGCCACAGGGCGAAGGGCAGGCCAATGATGATGGACGCGTGCAGCAGGAACAGGGCAATGGCGGACATGCCCGATGCAATGCCACAGGGGCGGAGGATTTCCCAGTGAATTTAGCAACACACAGAAGGCGGAGAAACTAACAACATCATATTTATGTTATTATAGCACCCTCACCGCACCTCCAGGGTTTCCGCGCCCCTCCGTTGCGGTATTATAATACCACAGCGGTAACGCGCTGTTTTTCCACGATATTTTTCCCGTTGACTCTGCGACCGCCCGTGGCATACTCCGCGGCCTTGGATGCCGGGGTATCTCCGACGTTCCACAACTGGTTTTGCCGTGGGTGACATGAAGACCTATAACGTCAAACCGTCCGAAGTTACGAAGAAGTGGGTTGTGATCGACGCGGACGGCGTCGTTCTG
>JACMKT010000060.1 GCA_014380005.1 Rhodospirillales bacterium | reverse complement strand
GTGTAGACGACGTTCAGCTCAGGCTCGGCGACGATGCCACGGATCCAGTCGATGGCGCGCTGAGCGGCTTCCGAATCGGTGGACGCCACCTTGATGGTGCCGTCGTCCTCGATGTCGATCTTGGCGCCGGTGTTTTCGCAGATTTCGCGAATGACCTTGCCGCCGGTGCCGATGACTTCGCGGATCTTTTCCTTCGGAATCTGGAAGGTGGTGATACGCGGCGCATTGCCCGAGACTTCATCGCGAGCGGTCGACAGGCCCTTGTTCATCTCGTGCAGGATGTGCAGACGACCGTCCTTGGCCTGACCCAGGGCGATCTTCATGATCTCCTCGGTGATGGACGTGATCTTGATGTCCATCTGCAGGGCAGTGATGCCCGCATCGGTGCCGGCCACCTTGAAGTCCATGTCGCCCAGGTGATCTTCGTCACCCAGGATGTCGGACAGCACGGCGAAGGCCTTGTCTTCCTTGATCAGACCCATGGCGATGCCGGCCACCGGACGAGCCAGCGGAACACCGGCATCCATCATGGCGAGCGACGAGCCGCAGACCGAAGCCATGGAGGACGAACCGTTGGACTCGGTGATCTCGCTGACCACGCGGATGGTGTAGGGGAACGCGGCCTTGGCCGGCAGAACCGGGTGGACCGAACGCCACGCCAGCTTGCCATGGCCGATTTCGCGGCGGCCCGGGCTGCCCATGCGGCCAGCTTCACCCACCGAGTAGGGAGGGAAGTTGTAGTGCAGCATGAAGTGCTCGCGGTACTCGCCCGCCAGCTGATCGATGATCTGCTCGTCCTGGCCGGTGCCCAAGGTGGCGACCACCAAGGCCTGGGTCTCGCCACGGGTGAACAGGGCCGAGCCGTGAGCGCGCGGCAGAACGCCAACGGTCACTTCGATGGCGCGCACGGTCTTGGTGTCGCGGCCATCGATACGCACGCCGGTCTTCAAGATGTTGCCGCGAACCACTTCGGATTCGAGGGCCTTGAGGATACCGCCGGCAACGGCCAACTCGGTGGGCTCACCGGCCAGACCTTCGATTGCCTTCTTCTTGACCGCGCCGACAGCGGCGTAGCGGTCCTGCTTCTTGGTGATCTTGTAGGCTTCGGCCAGCTCGGCGGGGACGCCGGCCTTCTCGAACTTGGCGCGGACGGTGGCGACTTCCGGAGCCGGGCCAACGATGTCCCAGGGCTCCTTGGCGCAGGATTCGGCCATGTCGATGATGGCATCGATGACGACCTGGAATTCCTTGTGGCCGAACATGACGGCGCCCAACATGATGTCTTCGGGCAGCTCTTTGGCTTCCGATTCCACCATCAGCACGCCTTCCTGGGTGCCGGCAACCACCAGATCAAGCTGGGAGTTGGGCAGATCGGCCAGGATCGGGTTCAGCACATACTTGCCGTCGATATAGCCGACGCGGGCGGCAGCCACCGGGCCCATGAAGGGCACGCCGGAGATGGTCAGCGCGGCCGAGGCACCGACCATGGCGACGATGTCGGGGTCGTTCTCGAGATCGTGGGACAGCACCGTGCAGACCACCTGGGTCTCGTTACGGAAGCCATCGGCGAACAGCGGGCGGATGGGGCGGTCGATGAGGCGGGAGACCAGGGTCTCCTTCTCGCTCGGACGGCCTTCGCGCTTGAAGAAGCCACCCGGGATCTTGCCGGCGGCGAAAGCTTTTTCCTGGTAGTTGACGGTCAGCGGGAAGAAATCGATCCCCGGCTTGACGGTCTTCTGACCGACCACGGTGCACAGGACGGTGGTGTCGCCATAGGTGGCCAACACGGCGCCGTCGGCCTGACGGGCGATCTTACCGGTCTCCAGGACCAGCTTGCGGCCGCCCCACATGATCTCTTTGCGGGTGACATTGAACATCGACATACATTCGTTCCTTATTCCTTCGCATCACAGCCGGATTGCTGCGATGCGGGCGCCTCAAATGCGGCTGCCCGCGCGAGGAACCTTCCCCACGCGGGCTCCGCGCCAGGGCTTCAGGCCCCGGCGCGACTTCCACATTTTTTACCCCTTCGGGGCTCGACGTGACGCCCAGCCGCCGACGGACGACTACTTGCGCAGGCCCAAACGGGCGATCAGCGCTTCGTAGCGGGCCTTATTGGTGTCCTTGAGGTAGTCCAGCATGCGACGGCGCTGACCAACCATGATCAGCAGGCCACGACGCGAGTGGAAGTCCTTCTTATGCTCCTTGAGGTGCTCGGTCAGATTGCGGATGCGCTCTGACAGAATGGCCACCTGGACCTCCGGCGAACCGGTGTCACCTTCATGGGTGGCGTATTCCTTGACCACTTCACCCTTACGCTCAGGCGTAATCGACATCGTCTTCTCCTATTGAGTTGGGTTGGAGATTCATCACGCGCACCGACCGGATTTCACCGTTGTCGATACGCGCCAGCGCTACCACCCGCTTGCCGTCCATGGCCCGCAGCACAAGGCCGTCGGGCATGTCGCCAAGGGTTTCGCGGGAATCCAATCGCGCAAGCGAAAGGACTTGGCCGCTGTGGAGGCGCCGGGCCTCCGCTTCCGACAGGGCCAGCGCCGGGATGTCGTCCAGCGCGGTCTCGACAGGAAGCAGATGGGACCGAAGTGCGGGACCTTGCCCGGACTCTC
>JACMKT010000059.1 GCA_014380005.1 Rhodospirillales bacterium | reverse complement strand
GGGGCTGGGGCTGGGGCTGGGGCCGCGTCAGAATTCCAGCGGCGGCAAGGATCGCCTGGGCGCCATCACCAAGACGGGGGATCGTTATATCCGACGCCTGCTTGTCGTCGGCGCCACCGCGATGATCGCTCAGGCCCGAAGGAACAAAAAGACTGCTTCGGAGTGGCTCATTAAGCTGCTGGCCGCCAAACCTGTTCGCCTCGTCTCGGTCGCGCTTGCCAACAAGATGGCGCGCATTGCCTGGGCCATCCTGGCGCGCGAAGAAACTTATCGTACTCCGGCTCCGGCCGCCGTCTGAGCCGACACGAACGACACACAGATTGCGAGGGTGAATGGTGACGCGATGGCGACCGGTCGTACCGGGGATTGAGAGAACCCGTTTGTGTTCATGAGCGTTCTGCTCGGACGAATGATTTGGGACTCGATCCGTGGATTTCATCAGGGCCAGCGGCCATGCGCCGCGCAAACAGGCCGGACACATGACTGCACCCGACCAGGTCAAAAAAACGTCAATATTTTCCTTGCAACGCAGGAGCCGTCCACACAGGAAAACGAATGAAAACGAATTTTAGGCGCACCGCCGGGGCCGCCCGCTCTGACTCCTTCGTGTCCTTTGTGTCTTTGTGGTGAACCTTAACCTTACCCCCGCTACTGTGCCGCCACCTCATGGGGTCTTCTCACCGGCACCTCCCGTTCGCCCTCCATCATGTAGTCCCGCGTCAACGGCACCGCAGCGCGGTCCTTGGTCATCTGGATTTGGAACACCATCAGCGACAGGCGGCGGAAGCCCACTTCGCAGGCCGACAGATAGGCTTCCCACATGCGGCAGAAGCGTTCGTCGTACAGTTCGGCGGCCTGGGCGCGGTGGGCGAGGAAGCGGTCCCGCCACGCTTTCAGGGTCAAGGCATAATGGGTGTGTAGGATTTCCACGTCGGTGGTCAGCAGGCCCGAGCGTTCCACATGGGGCAGCACCTGGGACAAAGCGGGGGTGTAGGAGCCGGGGAAGATGTGGCGGCGGATCCACGGGTGCGAGTAGCCGCTTTCCACATCGCCGATGCTGTGCAGCAGGGCGATGCCGTCATCGGCCAGCAATTGGTGGATGCGGCGGAAATAGCTGCGGTAATGGGGCGGCCCCACATGCTCGAACATGCCCACGGAAACGATGCGGTCGAACTGGCCCTGGACCTTGCGGTAATCCATCAGCTCGAAGCGCACCCGCCCGTCCAGCCCGGCCTCGGCGGCGCGGCGGCGGGCCACGGCCAGTTGTTCTTCGGACAGGGTGATGCCCAGAACCTCCACATGGGCCATGCTTGCCAAGCTCAGCGCCATGCCGCCCCAGCCGCAGCCGATATCCAGGATACGCTGGCCGTCGGCCAGTCTCAGCTTGGCGGCGATGTGGCGCTTCTTGGCCGCCTGGGCCGAGTCCAGCGAGGTGGAGTGGCTGTCGAAATAGCCGCAGGAATATTGCATGTCGTCGTCGAGGAACAGGCGGAACAAATCCTCGTGCAAATCGTAATGATGGGCGATGCGGCGGTGGGACAGGGGGATGGGGTTGTATTGCTCCCACGCCAGGAACAGCCGGCCCAGGCCTTGGTGCAGGCGGGTTGGCAGAGTGTAGCCGTGGTGCGCCACATTGGCGGCGCAGAGGTCAAGGAAGTCCAGCAGGCTGCCCTGTTCCACCACCATGCGGCCTTCGGTGAAGGCGTCCAGCAGGTGGTAATGGGGCGCCATGAATACGCGGCGCTCGGTGGCCGCATCGGTGAAGCGCACCACCGAGGTGGGCGGGCTGCCATCGCCATAATCCTTGCGCCGGCCCGTATGGTCGATGACCCGAACCGAACCCTGGCGGATCAGATTGGCGAAAAACAGATCGAGCATTTGCATTGGCGAGCCTCCGGTCCGGTTGTGGACATGGGGGCGGCGGGCAATGCGGGAAATCTGGCCGGAAGTCTGGGGCTGAAATGAACGATTCACCACCAAGGGCACAAAGGGCACCAAGCCATCGGCCGCGTGACGGACTTGGTTCACCCTGGCACGTCTTCTTGGTGCCCTTTGTGCCCTTGGTGGTGAATCATGCGATGGCCTGCAGACATGCGAAAGCGCCGGAGGGGGATAACCCCGCCGGCGCTTAAGCAATCTAACCGCCAAACGCGGAAGCAAACGAAGCGGATTAGGCCTCGGTCGCCTCATCGGCTTCGGCTTCGGCTTCGGTGGTCTCGGCTTCGGCCTCAACGGCCTCGTCTTCGACTTCCTCAACCTGAGCGGCAGAAGCGGCGGCGGCAGCGCGCTCCGCTTCTTCCTGCGAGCGGGCAACGGTCACGGTCACGGTCACGAACACCTCGGGGTGCAGCGACAGACGGACCGGGTACGAGCCCAGGGTCTTGATCGGGTTGTCCAGGTTGACCTGGCTGCGCTCGATGGTGTAGCCCGACGCCTTGACGGCATCGGCAACGTCGCGGCCGGAAACCGAACCGTACAGCTGACCACCTTCACCGGCCTGACGAACCATCAGAACCTTGAGGCCTTCCATCTTGGAGGCCACGGCCTGAGCTTCGTCGCGGCGCTTCAGGTTCAGCGCTTCAAGCTGGCCACGCTGCTTTTCGAAGAAGGCAAGGTTGTCCTTGTTGGCGCGCATCGCCTTCTTCTGGGGCAGCAGGAAATTACGGGCGAAGCCAGTCTTGACCTTCACCACGTCGCCCATCTGACCGAGCTTCTCGATCCTTTCGAGCAGGATGACTTCCATTCTATCCCTCCATACCGCCGCCGCTATCAGGGCGGCGGAATCTCATCGTCCAGAACCTAACCAGCCCTAGCCCGGCAGCCGCCGCAGCGGCCCAGCCGAAAGCCAGGATCAGCACCCCGTAAGTCGCCGCGAGCACCAGTCTCGCGTTTGGCCGCCCCCGAGCCCAGCGATGAATCGTCGCAAGGCCCAAAAGCGCGAAGGGTATCAGCAGCACGATCACCACATTGGTGGAGACATAGCCCGCATCACCCCTGACCAGCACCGCCGCCATCACCATGACCGCCAATCCGAACCCCAGCCAGTCGGGGAGCATCAGCTCCCGATAGGCCGGGCTTGGCCGGCGGGCACGGCCCAGGCGGGTGACCAGCCCCTGCGCCCCGGTGGCATTCACCACTGTCATCATCAACCACGATCCTGTGACCATGGCCGGGAAGAAGGGTGTCCACCACTCCACCAACTGCTTCCGCGTTTCGGCGGGAAGCTCGGCGGCGATGAGGTCAAGCATGTGGCTGAGCAAATCAGCCACCGAGGCTTGAACCCCCTCGGGCGTGCCGGCCAATAGTGCTGAGCCCGAAAGCAGCAGCACAAGGCCGGCGGCGGTCAGCCATGCCAGGACAAGTCCCGGCGGATACCACACATCCGAACCATCCGGGGCTTGATGCCACAGCATGGCCCGGTTCGACACAAGCAAGGCTGGCAACATCACGCTGATCACGTAGGGCAGGGCGGAAAACCCGCCTGCCACCACAGCCACCGCAACAATCGCCACCAACCCGGCTATGGCCGAGGCCGCCATACCCAGCGCCAATCCCGCCATCATCAGCGGAAGCGGCGCCCAATACGACAGCAGGGCACCCAACGACATGCCTTTTACCAGCGCCAGGAACATTAGTGCGGACACTAATCCTGCCACCAGCGAGAGGCCGAGTTGCCGGTTCACCGGCAGAACACCCTTGGCCTTACTTGACCACGTAGGGCAGCAGACCCAGGAAGCGGGCGCGCTTGATGGCCTGAGCCAGGGCGCGCTGCTTCTTGGCCGACACCGCGGTGATGCGGCTCGGCACGATCTTGCCGCGCTCCGAGATGAAGCGGCTCAGCAGCTTGGTGTCCTTGTAGTCGATCTTGGGCGCGTTGGCGCCCGAGAAGGGGCAGGTCTTCCGGCGACGGAAGAACGGGCGGCGGGCGCCGCCAGCGGCCTTGGGACGCTCAGTCTTGGTTTCGGTCGTCATTTATTCGCCTCCCTCGGAACGGCGGGGACGGTCCTCACGCGGACCACGATCGAAGCCACGGTCCTCACGGGGACCACGGTCGTCGCGGCGCGGACGGTCGTCACGGCTGTTCTTGGCCTGCATCATGGCCGACGGGCCTTCTTCCAGCTCGTCGACGCGAATGGTCAGGAAGCGCAGCACGTCCTCATTGAGGGACATCTGGCGCTCCATCTCCTTCACGGCGGCGGAGGGCGAATCCACGTTCAGCAAAACGTAGTGAGCCTTACGGTTCTTCTTGACCCGATAGGCAATGTTGCGCAGGCCCCAGAATTCCTTCTTGGAGACATTGCCGCCACCGGCGACCAGCACATTGGACATCTCTTCGATCAGGGTCTCGACCTGCGGGGCCGACACTTCCTGACGCGCGAGAATCACGCATTC
>JACMKT010000058.1 GCA_014380005.1 Rhodospirillales bacterium | reverse complement strand
TCTGACCGTCCTTGAAGCCCGACGTGCCCGACACGAACACCCACGGATCCTGAACCACGGCACGGGAGTAGCCGGCAACCTCCTCGAAGGGCGAGCCGGAGGAAATCAGACGACGGGTCATTCCTGCATATCCTTGAACCAGACGCGGCCGTGGCCCGCCGCTGATGACACGAAACGCCACGGCAGTGGTTCTATACGATTTCCGCCACGGGGCAAGACCGCAGCCTGCGATCAGGTGCGGAAGCACCAATGTCGGCACGGTATCCTGTAGCTGACGCCATAATCGCAAGCAATTTCCACTAACCCGGCCTCCTGCGCCAGAGCACGGACAAGGTCTGTGCTGCGGAAATAGCGTTTGGTGCCGCCAGCCGTCACCATGGTGTCGCCGCCCTTGGGGGCCACGAAGTCCGAGAACATCAACAGGCCGCCCGGTTTAAGGGCGGCGCCCGCCCCCCGCAAGAACGGCAACAGGTCACGCAAATAATAGGTGGCGCCGCAGCAGAACACGGCGTCGGCGGCGCGGTCCATGCCGGCCAGGACCGCCACCATGTCGCCCACTATGATGGAATCATAATGGGGCTTTGCGCGCTCTGCCATGGCATGGGACAAATCGATCCCGGTCAAGTGGCGGGCATATGGCCGCAAACCGTGAGCCAGCCCGCCGGTCCCGCACGCCGCTTCCACGATGTTCAGATTGGCCTTCCCCGCCAACCGCGTCTTGACCGCATCAAGGAAGTTCTGCGCTGTCGCGGCATGAAAGGGGAAATTATCGTAGGCGTTGGCAACCTGATCATATTTCTCTTCGACGACGCGCCCCTCCCAACCGGCTTCGTCCAAAGGGGAAAGGCAATAATAGGCAATTTCTTCAGCCCGCGCCAACCGCCCCGTTTGCAGCGCCATATTGGCAAGGCCGATAAACAACTCATAGCGGTCCTGGTGTTCGACAAACGCCTCGATCAGCAACTCCTCGCTAACCTCTACGGCGAAGCCCGGCAGGAAAGCGTTTGACCACAAGCCGGCAAGGAATTCGACTTGGTCCTGTTTCGCGTTGCTCACGCAAAAGATGGCTATTTTGTGCGCCACGAAATTGAAGGGGTCGAGGGACAGCGCGTCAAGGCAGGCCTGGAACGCCATCGTCACATCGCCCCGACCGAGATGGCTTAACGCGATCGTCATGAGGTGGCTCGCACCAACGGGGTCTGCTGCTTTAACCATAAACTGCCCCTTGAAAGTGCGCGGCTTCGAAGACTCAGCTTATAATGTTTCGTCGAACAACTCCCGCCCGATCAGCATGCGCCTGATCTCCGACGTCCCCGCCCCGATCTCGTACAGTTTGGCGTCACGCAACAGCCGTCCCGTGGGCATGTCGTTCACATAGCCCATGCCGCCCAACGCCTGAATGGCTTCCAGGGCGCAGCGCGTGGCGTTTTCGGCGCAGAACAGCAGCAGGCCGGCGGCGTCCTTGCGGGCGGGCGTACCCCGGTCGCAGGCGGCGGCAACCGTATGGGCGTAAGCGCGGCTGGCGGACCATGCCACGTACATGTCGGCCAGCTTGCCCTGCATCAGCTCGAAGGTGCCGATGGGGCGGCCGAATTGTTCGCGGGCGTGGACGTAGGGCAGCACCACGTCCAAACAGGCGGCCATGATGCCCAAGGGGCCGCCGGCCAGCACCACCCGTTCGTGGTCCAGGCCGCTCATCAGGACGGCGATGCCCCCATCCACCTGCCCCAGCACGGCCTCCGCCGGCACCGCCATGTCATCGAACACCAACTCGCCGGTGGAGGAGCCGCGCATGCCCAGCTTGTCCAGCTTCTGCGCCACGCGGAAACCGGGCCACGCGGTTTCCACCAGGAAGGCGGTGATGCCATGGGCGCCCTTGTCCGGGCTGGTCTTGGCATAGACCACCACCACATCCGCATCGGGGCCGTTGGTGATCCACAGCTTGGTGCCGTTGAGCACGAAGCCGTCACCAACGCGGTCGGCCCGGCAGCGCATGGCGACCACGTCGGAGCCGGCGCAGGGCTCGCTCATGGCCAAGGCGCCCACCCATTCACCCGAGATCAACCGGGGCAGCATGGCGCGCTTCTGCGCCGGGGTGCCGTTGCGGCGGATTTGGTTGACGCACAGATTGGAATGGGCCGCATAGGACAGCCCCACCGAGGCCGAGGCGCGGCTGATTTCCTCCATGGCGATGACGTGCTCGCCATAGCCCATGCCGGCACCGCCCCATTCCTCCTCCACCGTCAGACCCAACAGACCCAGCGCCCCCAGCCGGGGCCACAGATGGCGCGGGAAGCAATCGTCACGGTCGATCTGGGCGGCCAGCGGGGCGATCTCGGCGCTCGCGAAGGCGGCGACCTGACGACGCACTTCGGCGGCGGTGGGGCTTAGGCCAAGATCAAGGGCGGGGATGTCTGCCACGGGGAAGGAACTCCCGAGATGGGGTGGTCCTTGCCGTCATATGGGAAGCCGCCAGCTTACTTCCCAACAATATGGTCAATGAAGGGGACACGGCCATCCAAACTATCCACCTCCAGCACCCACAGATCGTAATCCACGTCGCGGGCGCGGGCGATATAGGCTTCAGCCTTCTCGTCGGGCACCGGGTCGGGACCGGTGGCTTTCAGCCAGCCCAGGCGGCCGGCGGCGTCGCGGGCCTGGGTGTAGATTTCCGCCATGCGGCCGGCGCGGTTGACCTTGACCACGATGGTGCCGGCGTCCTCGTCGCCCTTGCGGACCACCATGATGGGAATGGCCTCCATGCCGCAGCGGCGGATGGCGGCATGGACGAACAATTTGGCCTTGAGCTTGGGCTCACTCATGCCACGTCCATTTTGGAATTGGTCGCCATGCGGGCCTGGGCGGTCATCTGAATGTCTTCCAGCATATGGGGATAGCCCGCGACGAATTTCTGGAAATCGTGCACATCCAGAATCAGCAATTGGCAGCGGGTCATGGCCCGCACGGTGGCGGTGCGCGGGCAACGCTCGATCAGGGCGATCTCGCCGAAGAAGTCACCCGACTTCAGCACGAAGGTGCCGCCGCGCCCCTTGACTTCCACCTGACCGCTGACGATGAAATACATGGTCTCGCCCACATCGCCTTCGCGCATGAGCACCTCGCTGCGCACGGCGCGGTACACTTTCAGCAGCGAGGTTATTTCAGCGATCTGGGCCGCTTGCAGACGGGTGAAGAACGGCACGCGGGCCACCAGATGCCAGGTGGAGACGAAATTCTGCCGCCGCATTTCCTCGGTGAAGCCCGAGGCCAGGATGGACGCCGGCAAGGCAAACATGCACAGGCCCAGGATGGCGACGCCGCCGCCAAACACCTTGCCCAGCACGGTGATGGGCACCACGTCGCCATAGCCCAAGGTCGCCAGGGTGACCACGGAATACCACATGGCCTGGGGCACGCTGGAGAAACCGGGATTGACCGTGCGCTCGACGAAATACAGCAGGGTCGAGGTGGAGACGATCAGCAGCACCATGATGAACAGTGCCGACATCAGGGGCCGCAGCTCGGCCAGAATGACCGCGCCCAAGGTCTCCAGCGCCGGGGAATAGCGCGCCAGTTTCAGGAAGCGCAGAATGCCGAACACGGTCTCGCCATCGCGGGACATGCCGAACGCCTCGCCCAGGACGAAGGGCACCACCGCCAGGAAATCGAAGACGCCATAGGCGCTGGAGGCATAGCGCCACACCGCCAGCCAGCCGGGCTCGTCATCGGGACGCTGCTGCCACGCCAGCCACAGGCGCAAGGCGTAATCCGCCGCCAGCACCAGCAGGGCCGCATCCACCGCCTGACGGGAGGGCACCAGAAACTCGCCCCACAATTCGGGCACGGTATCCAGGATAGCGATGCTGGCGGAAACCAGGATCGCCAAAGTCAGCACATAGCGGTACAGCACCGCCCGCCTGGGCGGAAACGGTCCCTCTACCGCCAACCCCTTGATCCACTCCGCCGCCATTTTCCGCCCCGCTATGCTTAGCGCACCACTATAGCGTGGCAGGCTCACGCATCCCAATAGGGAACCGGGCCGAACCGTTCCGCCAGGAAGTCCACGAAGGCGCGGACCTTGGCGGTCAGGTGGCGGGTGGTGGGCCAGACGGCGTGAATGGCGATGCCGGTGTTCTGGTATTGCGGCAGCACGCGGACCAGCGAGCCCGCGCGCAAGGACGGGCCGGCGATGAAGGTGGGTAGGGCGGCGATGCCGCTGCCGGCCAGACAGGCGGCCAGCAGGATTTCGCCGTTATTGGCGCGCAGACGGCCCTGGACGCGCACGCAATCCTCACCGTCGGGACCATGGAAACGCCATTCCTCGGCGGCGGTGAGGTAGCTGTAACACAGGGTGTCGTGCTGGGTCAGTTCGGCCAGACTGGCGGGGCGGCCATGGGCATCCAGATAGCTGGGCGCCGCCACCATGACCCGCCGCGCGGGAGCCAGCTTGCGCGCCACCAGCGAGGAATCCGCCAGCCGGCCGATGCGCACCGCCACGTCGTAGCCCTCGTCCAGCAAATCCACCAGCCGGTCGTTGAGCACCAGATCCAGATTGATCTGGGGATAGCGCGCCAGGAAATCGGGCATGGCGGCGGCCAGATGCATGGTGCCGAAGGTCATGGGGGCATTGACCCGCAGCACGCCGCGCGGTTCCGCCTGCAACGCGCCCATGGCCGCTTCCGCCGCCTCAGCCTCGGCCACCACCCGGCGGCAATGTTCCAGGAAACCGGCACCGGCCTCGGTCAGACTCATGCGCCGCGTGGTCCGTTGCAGCAGCCGCGCGCCCAGGCGGTCCTCCAGGGCCGACAATTGCTTGGACACCGCCGATTTGGACAGGCCAAGATCGCGCGCCGCAGCCGAGATGCCGCCCGATTCCACCACGCGGGCGAAGATGGCCATGCCGGCCAGCAAATCCATGGAGACAGTTTCCTTCATGGAAACAATCTTGTTCCGTGACAGCGGATTGTCCAGCCCCTTCGGCAATTCGATATTGAAGGCAGCGGCAAAAGCTCAAGGAACAGTGAGATGTTGGAACTACGCCCCTTCGCCCGCCTCGGCACCTTCGAGAATGATTGGCTCAACGCCCATTACCATTTCAGCTTCGCCGATTATTACGACCCGGCGCGCATGGGCGTGGGCAAGCTGCGGGTGTGGAACGACGACACCATCGCTCCCCATACCGGCTTTCCGCCCCACGGCCACCGCGACATGGAAATCGTCACCTATGTGCGCGAGGGCGCCATCACCCATGAAGACTCCTTAGGCAATGTGGGCCGCACCGAGGCCGGCCAAGTTCAGGTCATGAGCGCCGGCAGCGGCATCCGCCATGCCGAGTACAATCGCGAGGACCATCCCACCACCCTGTTCCAAATCTGGATCATGCCCAACGCCCAAGGCCTGCCGCCGCGCTGGGAGACCAAGCCGTTCCCCCGCACCCACGGCAAGCTGGAAATCCTGGCCTCGGGCATGGACGGCGACCATGCGCTGAAGATCTATCAGGACGCCCGCGTGCTGGGCGGCACCCTGGACCGGGGCGACCGGGTGGTTCATCCCTTGGGCCGCCATTCGGCCTATGTGGTGGCGGCCAAGGGCTCGCTGGTGGTCAACGGTGTGGCGTTGGGTCCGCGCGACGGCGTGGTCGCCATTGATGAAGGCGAATTGTCCATGGAAGCAAGCGAGGATGCCGAAGTGGTGATCGTCGAACTGGCCTGACCGCCAACCCTGGCGCGTACTCCCCCTCCGCAGTATAGTGGCCTCATCAAGCGGAGGGAGAAAGCATGTCCGTCATTGCATGGACCGGCGAACTGAGCGTCGGCGTCGAGCGGCTGGACGAGCATCACCGGCGCCTGATCAATCTGCTCAACCAGCTTGGCATGGCGGTGGCGGCGGATGACGCCCAGCATGTCACCGGATTGGTACTGGGCGAACTGATTCGCTACGTCTTCTACCATTTCGGCGAGGAAGAACGGCTGATGGAGGCGGCGGGCTATGAAGACTTGGCCGCCCACCGCCAATCCCACCGCATCATGGCCGATCACGTGCGCACACTGGAACGCAACTACGATACCGACCCCAGCCGAGTGGTGGCGGCGGAGCTGTATGCCTTCCTGGCCGACTGGCTGGTGCATCACATCCGGTCCGAGGATTTGCGCTACATTCCGTCCCTGGCCGCGCTACAATCTATAGCTTAAGTTCTATGCCGAACGCGCAGGAACTAGTAGCCTTATCCTCATGAACGAGTCGTCTCCGCCCCCCGGATAATTGTCGAGGGTCCGCGCCAGGGCCTATCCTTGTGGTTAAGAAAGCCGAAAGGCAGGGCCACCAAGGAAGGGAGCGCGCTATGATCAACACCTGCCCATATTGCGGTGACAGCCTCCCGACCCACGGCGCCTGCTGCCGCATCCCCCACGATCTGGACCGCTTCGAGCGGGTCTATGAGCGCCTGTCGGCCCACCAGGAAAACACCTTCCTGCAGGACAACCTGCTGCGCTACCTGATCGCCTATGGCCGCCGCGACGACCATGCATGGCAGCCGGGGTTTTAAAGGGGTCTTCACGGATTAGCGGGGCCATCGCGCGGGGCTGTCACCGTAAGATTTACCACCAAGGGCACTAAGGGCACGACGCTATCTGCCGGGTGGCAGGGCCGGTGCGCTCTGGCATGTCGTCTTGGTGTTCTTGGTGCCCTTGGTGGTGAAACCTGCAGCGTATCCCCACATAGGCTCCCCGGAATTCCGTGGTGAACCTTTTTATTCCGCCTTCGCCACCAGCGGCAGGAACACCTCGAACGTGGTCCCGGCGCCCTTGCGGGTGGACACCACGATGCCGCCGCTGTGGCTTTGGATGATGCCCAGGGCTACCGGCAGGCCCAGGCCGCTGCCGCCGCCCACTTCCGAGGTGGTGAAGAACGGATCGAAGGCGCGGGCCAGGGTCTCGCCATCCATGCCGCGGCCGCTATCGGACACCGCAAGGCGCAGATGCGGGCCGGGGTCCAGATGGCCCAGGGCCAGACGCACGGTGGTTTCTTCTTCGTCCGCAGGGGTGGGGTCGGTGCTGCCGGCATCGGTTTGGGTGGACATGGTGATGGTCAGGGTGCCGGGATCGGGCAGCATGGCCTTGACGGCGTTCATGCACAAATTCCACACCAAGTGGCAGAATTGGTCGTGTTCGATGGCCAGTTGCTGGTCGCAGGGCTGGATATTGGTCTCCAGGCGCAATTGTTCCGGCAGGCTGCTTTCGATGCGCGGCAGCAATTGCTGGAGGGCGGCGACCGGCGACAGCAGGGTGTCGCAATCGGCCTGACGCTCGCTGAACACCAGCAATTGGCGCACGATCTCGGCGGCGCGCCAGCCGGCGTCCATGACCTCGTAGAGGGTCGCCATGGCTGGGCTTTCCGTCGGCAGTTCCGACGCCGCCTTCTCGGCATTGGCCAGCAGGCCGTTGAGGATGTTGTTGAACTCATGGGCGGCGCCGCTGGCCAGGGTGCCGATGGCCTCCATCTTCTGCGACTGGAAGAAGCGTTCCTTCAGCAGCGCCTGTTCACGCTCGGCGGCCTTGCGCTCGCTGATGTCGCGGATGATGGCGGTGAAATAGATTTGACCGCGGAAGGTCCAGGTGGACAGGGTCAGTTCCGCCGGGAACAGGCTGCCGTCCTTGCGCATGGCGATGGTGCTGGTCACCTTGCCGAAGCGGCGGCCTTCCTCGATGTCGTTCAGGAACAATTCGCGGGTATGGCCTTCCCGGTATTGCGGCGGCACCACCAATTCGGTGACTGGCTGGCCCATGGCCTCTTCCGGGCTGTACTGGAAAATCTTCTCCGCCGCCCGGTTCCAGAACACCACGGCGCCTTGCTCGTCGGACGACACCATGGCGTCGGTGGCGGATTCGGCGACGCGGCGGAACTGTTCCTCGCTTTCGCGCAGGGCGCCCACGGCCCGCGTCACTTCCATGCGCAGCTTGGCCGGGGCGTACAGGCGCGAGAACGTGACCAAAGCGCCCAGCAAGGCCAGCAGGATTCCGGCCAGCCAGATGACCGGGGAATAGGGGCCACTGGTGGGCCAGCCCTTGGCCGGGATCACCGCCAATTGCCACGTGCCGTGGGGCAGCAGGATGTCCAGCAGCACCGGCGATTCGTCGAACACCCGCGTCTCGCCGAAGAATTGGGCGCCCAGCGGGCCCTGCGCGTCCTTGCCGCGTAAGGCGGCCACATAGCCGGGGTCCACCGACGGTTCCAGCCCGCCTTCGGCCAGGATGGGTTCCAAATTCAGCACCACGGTGGCAAAGCCCCAGAAGGTGTCCTTGCCGGCCTCGCCCAGGAATAGCGGATAGCGTGCGATCAGGCCGTTGCCGCCTTGCAGCAGGGGCACCGGCCCGGCGATGACGAACAGGCGCTCGTCGATGGTGCGCAGCACGGCGATGCGGCGCGCGGGGTCCTTCAGCAGATCGTGGCCGATGACCGATTCGTTGCCCTTGAGCGGATAGACGTAGCGCACCACCGCTTGCGGCGCCAATTGCAGGCTGCGGATGCCGGCGATGCCGGTGGCGGTCAGTCCCTCGGCGAACGAGGCGAAATCGATCAGTTCGTTGGGGTGGCTGCGGGCATAGGCGGCCAGGCCGTGGGCCAGATGCAGGCGTCCGTTCAGTGCCCCTTCCAGCCGCGCGCGCAGCACCGAGGCATGGCGGATGGCGTTGACCCGCGCCTCATGCTGGAAGCGCTCGCGTTCGTATAACTCGATGCGGGCGGTCACGCCGATGATCAGCGCCGCCGCCAGCAAAGCCCCCAGCAGCGAGGTCACCCGCTGCTTGATGAGGGCCGCTGTCTCGTCGGCGGGTTCGGTCCGCGCAGACATCATGTCACCTCTGAAGTCCATCGGCGCCCCCGCTGGGTGGGCGGGCTTTGCGGGCCGGCTGAATGAAGGCGGTATCCAGATAGGCTGCAACGTCGGACATCTGATCGGTGCTCAGCACGCTGCCCCAGGCCGGCATGGAGGTGTTCGCCAAGCCCTCGCGCATGACCTTCAGCAGGCGGTCGCGGTCCAGATGGCGGGTCTGGGCGGGGTCGGTGAAATCGCGCGGATGGGGTTCCAAAAATGAACCGATCCAATTTTTGCCGCTGCCGTCGCGGGCATGGCAGAAGGCGCAATTGTCGTCGTAGATTTTCTTGCCCGCTTTTTGATGCTCGTCCAGCCCGGCCACTTCGAACGGGCGGTCGTGCAGGCCGTAGACGCTGGGGCGGCTGACCAGATCCACCGGGTCGCGGATGATCTCGCCCATATGGGACAGCGGGAAGGATTCCCAGTTCTTGGAGGTGGTCTTGGGCTCGTGGCAGGTGACGCAGGCATCCAAATATAATTTGCGCCCGGCCTGGGCTTCCGTGCCCAGCTCGGCCACCGGTTGGTCCAGGGATTGTTCGCCCAGCACGAAGGGATAGGCGGCGCCGTATTTGCGCTGGTGGTCGGGCCAGCCGTTCTCGGGCGTGTGGTAGGAAGTGTTGGGCGCCTTACGGGTGACGAACTCGTCCATGACGAAGGCGGCCACCGCCTCCATCTCGCGGTCGGACAGGGTGCCGGTGAAGCTTTTCATGGCGGTGCCGGGCTTGCCGTCGCGCAACCGCTTGACCATGGCCGCCGGGGTCAAACCTTCGGCTTTGGTAAAGTCCCTGGGCTTGGGCTCCAGCATCTGGGCCGCAACCGTTTTGCCGTCACCGCTGTAGCCGTGACAGAAATAGCAGCGGAAATTGTAGACTTGGCGGCCCAGCGCCATGAGGTCCTCATCTTCTATTTTTTTTTTGCTCCGGCCCGGCGGAAGCGGGAGCCTTGGCCGGTTGGATGAACGCGGTGTACACGTATTCGGCGACGTTTGCTACTTCCTGATCTGACAGGACCTTGCTCCAGGCCGGCATCTCGCTGCCGTTCACGCCCATGTAGATGGATTTGAACAGACGCGGACGGTTCATCTCGGCGCGGGATTCGTCGCTGGTCAGATTGGCCGGCTTGGGCTGGATGAAATAGGCGCGCGGGCCGTCACCCTTGCCGTCCTTGCCATGGCAGGTGAAGCAATTGCTGTTGAAGAAGCGCTTGCCGGCGGCGGCATCGCCCACCAGCCCGTTGGGCATGGCTGCGCTCATGTCGGCGGGACCGTACTTTTGGCCGGTCTTGGGCTGGGTCATATTCCCGGATTTGGGAGCCTCGCTGGCCGCATTCTCATTTTCGAGATTTCCCTGGGGGAAAACGAAGGTCTCGCGGATGTAATCCACCACCGCCGCGATGTCTTGGCGGCTGAGCTGGATGGAAAATGCCATCATGGCGGTCTTCGGGCTGCCATAGGTCACGGTGTTGATCATGTGGCGGCGCGACAATTCCTTGGCCTTGGCCGAGGTGAAGTCGAAGGGCGACGGGTTGAGACTGCCCTTGGCCCAACTCGCCCCATTGCCGCGCTCGCCATGACAGACCGCACAGGTCTTGGCGAAGATGGCGCGGCCACGGGTGGCGTCGGCGGTGGGGGCCGGCAGCATGAAGGCTTCGCGCATGAACGCGGTGACCTTGCGGCTGTCGGTGTCGCTGAACTTGGCCTTCCACGCGGCGGTCAAAGCCTTGTCGTGCTTGGCGTCGATGCCGGCCAGCATGCGGTCCAGGTCGAACTTCACCACCGCCTGGGGCGTGGTGAAATCGGGCACCTTGGCGGTGCCGCGCGCGGCGCCGTCGCCGGCTCCGGCGGGGCCGTGGCACGAGGCGCATTCGGTCTGGTACAGCCGCCGGCCATCGATCTTGTCGGCGGCGTCGCGGCGCGCGTCGTCGTTCATCGCCGCATGGGCCGGGGCGATGGCAAGCATCGCGGCCCAGACAAGGGCGATTGGGGCGACCGAAAATCTCGACATCGAAGCTCCTTGGTGGCGGGCCGTGGCGGGGCTGACGTTGCAAACTTTGGGCCATGCGCGCGGGCGTAGATATGCCCGGCTGGCGCGCAAATTGCTATACTCCCATTGGGGAGACGCGTGCGGGGCGTCACCCCAGTGGTTCACCCGCAACTGGGGAATGTTATTGAGCAGGCGCCCAAGACTGGCATGGTTGATCGTCGCGCTAGTCGGCTTGGGCGCGCTGTCGGCCATGTATGTGTTGCCGGCGCTGAGCGGCACCCTGGTGGGCTCGAAGCATGATCTGACCGGCCTCAACCGCCGCGCCGGCGTCGAGGCCATGACCGGTCTGGCCTTCAACAATTACCGCGACCCCTGCATCTATTGCCATGTCCCCACCGGCCTGCAAGGCAAGGTGGCTGTGGGCGGGCAGCAGATCCAGGAATGGAACCGTTATTTGCCCACCGGCGAAATCCAGGTCTACGAAAGCGAAACGCTGCGGTCCAGGATTCAGGAATTGGGCCCCGAGACGCTGTTATGCCTGTCGTGCCATGATGGCAGCATGGCGGTGGACATGGTCGTTACCAAGCCCGAGGGCTGGTCCGTCAAGGACGAGGCCCCGTTGCACATGAAGATCGATAAGGGCGGCGGGCTTGACCGCTGCACCCAGTGCCACGATGGCAATACCGCTCACCGCATGGACGCGGTTGCCATCGGCCGCAGCCTGATGGACGATCACCCGGTGGGCGTGACCTATCCTGGCTTGTTCGACAGTACGGATTTTTACCCGCCCAGCAGCGACGGGCGGTTCCGCAATGGCGTTAAGCTGTTCCGCAACAAGGTGGAATGCGCGAGCTGCCATGATGTTCACAACCCCGACATCGTCCCTTTCTTGAGGGTGGAGCAGAAGGACCTATGCATCACCTGCCACAACAAATGAGCCGCGTCCTCGCGCGCGGTATCGCCGTCGCCCTGCTCACGCTGGGCCTCGCTGCCTGTCAAACCTCAAAGGGTGGAGGCGAAGCAAAGCAATTGGTCTGGCCTGACGCGCCGGAACCAGCCCGTTTCATCTTTGAAACCACGCTGCGGACCAGTTCGGATATCGTCGGCGAGACCAGCGCCGAGCGCCTGAAGCGTGTCGCCACCGGCATCGGTCAGGCGGGTAAGCCGCTGGACAAGCCGTGGGGCGTCGCCGCCTATGATCACCGCGTCTATATCGGCGATACCTTGTCGCGGAAAATCCACGTCTACGACATGGCGGCCAAGACCTATTCCGAGATCGGCAACAAGGGCATCGGCTCGGTGGCCAAGCCTTTGGGCCTGTCGGTGGATGCCAAGGGCTGGCTGTATGTGTGCGACGGCTCGGGCAAGCGCGTGGTGGTTTACGACCAGTACGGCGATTTCAAGGCCTCGGTCGGCCAGCCCGGCGATCTTGAGCGCCCCAGCAGCGTGGCGGTGTCCAAGGACGGTTCGCGCATCTATGTGGTCGATGTGGGCGGCGTGGATTCCGACAAGCACCGCGTGGTGGTCTTCAATATCGAAGGCGAAAAGCTGCAGACCATCGGCACCCGCGGCACCGAACCCGGCAATTTCAATCTGCCGGTGGGTATCTCGGTCGGCCCCAATGGCGATTTCTATGTGGTCGATGGCGGTAACTTCCGTGTGGAGGCGTTCTCCGCCGACGGTAAGTTCCTCAGCAAATTCGGCGATGTGGGCCGCCGGTCGGGGCAGTTCGCCCGTCCCAAGGACGTGGCCGTCGATCCCGAAGGCAATTTGTATGTGACCGATTCCTCCTTCGGCAACATCCAGATTTTCAACGCAAAGGGACAATTGCTGCTGTTCGTCGGTGAACGGGGTAATGAAGGCACTCCCGCCCAGTTCATGCTGCCCACCGGTATCGCCATCGACCCCATCGACGGGCGCATGTATGTGGTGGACCAGTTCTTCCGCAAGGTGGACGTGTTCCGCCCCGCCAGCACCCCGGCTGAACGGCCCGTGCGCAAGCCCCTGGTTGCGGATAAAGCGGCTTCCCAGAAGTGAGAAAATCGGCGCGGCCGCCCTGGTGACCGCGCCGATTTCCTGGCACTGTGCTGCTGGCATGGGGATTGCTGTTTGGGGATTGCCAGCATCTCCCGTCTGCGGGGCTGGAAAACAAGATGTAAAATGGAGAGCATTGACATGCGTTTCGCCCCCCTGTTCGTGGCCGCTCTGGCCGCCCTCGTCGCCGTTCCCGCCCTGGCCGCCAACCCGGTCAACGGCAAGAAGGTGTTCGACGACAATTGCGCCAGCTGCCACGGTGTCGACGGCAATTCCACCATGGCCGGTGTGCCGCACTTCGCCAAGGGCGAGCGCCTTGAGAAGCCCGATGCTCAGCTGTTGACCACCATCCGCAACGGCCTGAACATCATGCCGGCTTGGAAGGGCATGATCTCCGATGCCGATCAGGCTGATGCGCTGGCTTACGCCCGCACCCTGCGCAAGTAATTTCCGTGATGGGAGGCTCTTCATTGTCAGCCGAGAAGAAGCAGAATCCGCTTCGGTGCGCCGCTTTGGCCCTGGCCTTCATGTGCTGGGGCGGTGCTGCCTTGGCCCAGACGGCGAAGACGCCTCCCGTCATTGAAAACTACAATATCGGCGACGCCTATGTGCGCGCGCTGGCCAACGACCCCCACCGCAAATCCATGTGGGTGGGCACCTCGGTCGGCGCGTTGGAAATCGACATGGCCAGCCAGTCGGTGAAGAACACCTTCACCCGCAAGGACGGCCTCGCCAACGAATACGTCTTCGCCGTGGGCGTGGGCAGCGACGCCAAGGTGTGGTTCGGCACCAATGCCGGCGGCGTCAGCACTTATGACAAGGACGGCACGTGGAAGACCTACTTCCCCATGCACGGCCTTGCCGATTACTGGGTCTATAGCTTCGCCTTCGACAAGGCCGGCGGCGTGTGGATCGGCACCTGGGACGGCGCCAATTACGTCGAGCCCAAGAGCTTGGCGTTCAAGACTTATAAGTCAGAACTGATCAATATCTGGGTCTACGGCATGGACATCGACCCCCAGGGCCGCACATGGTTCGGCACCGAGGGCGGTGTCTCCATGTATGACGGCAAGGTCTGGAAGTCGTGGACCCACAAGGACGGTTTGGGCGCGCAAAACGTGGCCGAGCTGCCGCGCAGCGCCAATACCGGCCTGGGCACCCGCACCCGCGAAGATTTGATGGTCACTGCCGGGGCCAAGGAATCCTACAACCCCAATTACGTGTTCGCCTCGTCTTGGGACCTGTCGGGCCGGGGCGTGTGGTTCGGCACCTGGGGTGGCGGCGCCAGCCTGTTCGACGGCAAGTCCACCTGGAAGTCGTTCTCCACCCTGGACGGTCTGGCCGGCAACATCGTCTACTCCATCGTCCAGGATAAGGATGGCGGCGTGTGGTTCGGCACCAATCACGGCGCCAGCTATTACGACGGCAAGGCCTTCGTGAACTACACCCAGGCCGACGGCCTGCTGGGCGACAACATCTACGCCATGGCCATCGACCCTCAGGGCGCCGTATGGCTGGGGACCAAGGGCGGGGTCAGCCGCTTGGTGCAGAGGAAGAAGTGAGCATGGACAAGCGTTATCTGGTCGCCGGTCTGGCCGTCGCCGTCGTCGCCGCCGGCTCGTTCACCCTGGGCCGCTTGCAGACGCCGCCCGCGCCGCCTCCGGCTGTGCCCGTGGCGCAAACTTCGGTCCCGCCGGGCCATCCGCCGGCCGGCGCGCCGCAGGTGCCGTTGCGCGAATACGACCATTTCCGCGTGGGCAACCGCAACATCAAGGCCATGGTCGCCGATGGCGATACCATGTGGATCGGCACCTCGGGCGGCGTGATCCGCTACGACATCCCCACCGACAGCCACATTCTGTACGACAACAAGACCGGCCTGCTGTCCAACGGCGTGTTCCACCTGTCGCGCTTCGGCAACGATCTGTGGGTCGGCACCTATGGCGGCGGCCTGTCGGTGCTGGACCTCACCACCAATACGTGGCGCGAGTACAACGTCCCCAACGGCATGGGCGACGCCTTCGTCTACGATGTGCTGCACACCAAGGCCGGCGACACCTGGGTCGCCACCTGGTCGGGCGCCAACCGCATCCGCGGCAACCAGATGGACGATATGGAGGCGTGGGACCTTTATACCGTCGCCAATACCGAGAAGGGCCTGCCCAATGATTGGGTCTACGGTCTGGCCGAGGGCAAGAACGGCGAAATCTGGATGGCCACCGAAGGCGGCGTCGCCCGCTTCGTGGATGGCCAATGGACCCGCTGGACCCATGCCGAGGGCCTGGGCGCCAATTTCGAGATCGTCAAGACTCAGGTTTCGCTGAACAGCGATCCCGGCACCCAGTCGCGCCACCATGCCCAGCAGAAGAAAGAGCAGGGGCTTGAGGACGTCTCGGTGGCCTACAATCCCAATTACGTTATCTCCATCGCGGTGGATGATGACGGCTCGGTCTGGGCCGGTACTTGGGGCGGCGGGCTGTCCCATTTCGACGGCAAGCAGTGGAAGACCATGACCATGGCCGATGGCCTGCCGTCCAATCACATCTTCATGCTGAAGAAGAAGGACGGCGTGCTGTGGGTCGGCACCAATCGTGGCCTTGCCAAATATGACGGCAAGGGCTTCACCACCTTCGGCGTCAGTGACGGATTGTTCTCGGAGAGTGTGTTCTCCATGGCCTTCGGCAAGGACAATTCCACCTGGGTCGGCAGCTTCGGCGGCGTGGCCCGGTTCCGTAAAGCCTTGTAAGCGTTTGGCGTCGGGTCAGTGGGGCGGGGTCGTGTGGAAGCGCCCGACACGCTGATGTGATTGCCAAGGCGGTGCCATCCTCCCCCCTCGGCGCCGCCTTCAATTGGCGACAGGAGTATCCATGATTGTCGAACTGGGTCATTACGCCCTGATTCTTGCTCTTGCCGTCGCCCTGGTGCAGGCCATCGTGCCGCTGGTGGGTGCGGCACGGCGCGAACCCAGTTGGATGGCCCTGGCGGCTCCGGCCTCGCTGGCCCAGGTGCTGTGCGTGGCGGTGGCCTTCGCCGCCCTGACCTACGCCTATGTCACCTCGGATTTCTCGGTGCTGAACGTGGCGCAGAACAGCCACACCGATAAGCCCATGCTGTACAAGGTGTCGGGCGTGTGGGCCAACCACGAAGGTTCCATGCTGCTGTGGGTGACCATTCTGGCGGTGTTCGGCGCGGCGGTGGCCCTGTTCGGCGGCAACATCCCGCCCGCCTTGCGTGCCCGTGCGCTCAGCGTCCAGGCCATGATCTCGGTGGCCTTCCTGACCTTCATCCTGTTCACCTCGAACCCGTTCCTGCGCCTCGTCACCCCGCCGGCCAACGGCAACGGCTTGAACCCGCTGCTGCAGGACCCCGGCCTCGCCTTCCATCCGCCCATGCTGTACCTGGGCTATGTGGGCTTCTCCATGGCGTTCTCGTTTGCCATCGCCGCTTTGATCGAGGGCCGGGTGGATGCCGCCTGGGCGCGCTGGGTGCGCCCGTGGACCCTGGCCGCCTGGGTGTTCCTGACCGCCGGCATCGCCTTGGGGTCGTGGTGGGCCTATTACGAGCTGGGCTGGGGCGGCTGGTGGTATTGGGACCCGGTGGAAAACGCCTCGTTCATGCCGTGGCTGGTGGGCACCGCGTTGCTGCACAGCTCCATCGTGGTGGAAAAGCGCGATTCCCTGAAAAGCTGGACCATCCTGCTGGCGATTCTGGCGTTTGGCCTGTCCTTGCTGGGCACCTTCCTGGTGCGTTCGGGCGTCATCACCTCGGTGCACAGCTTCGCCAGCGACCCGGCGCGCGGCGTCTTCATCCTGGGCATTCTGGGCATTGCCGTGGGCGGCGCGTTGTCGCTGTACGCCTTCCGCGCCCCCACCCTGAAAAGCGGCAGCCTGTTCGCGCCGGTCTCGCGTGAGGGCTCGCTGTTGCTCAACAATGTGCTGATGGCCACCGCCGCCGGCACGGTGCTGCTGGGCACCCTGTATCCGTTGTTCGCCGACGCGTTGGATTTGGGCAAGGTCTCCGTCGGCGGGCCGTTCTTCAATTCCGTCTTCCTGCCGCTCATGGTGCCCCTGGTGGTGACCATGGCGCTGGGGCCGTTGCTGGCGTGGAAGCGCGGCGACCTCAAGGACGCGTTGCGCAAGCTGCGTCTGGCCGTGGCCGCCACGGTGATCGCCGCCGCCCTGACCCTGGCGCTGGCCCCCGCCGGCAGCCCGTGGTGGGCGCCCGCCGGTCTGGCATTGGCTGCGTGGCTGCTGGTGGGCAGCTTGACCGAATGGGTGGTGCGCATGCGGCTGGTGGGCGTCGCCCCGGTCGAGATGGCGCGCCGCATCATCCGCCAGCCCCGCGCTACCCATGGCACCATGCTGGCCCATGCCGGTCTGGCGGTGGTCATCGCCGGCATCGTCGGCTCGTCGGCGTGGAAGGTGGAAAGCATCCAGAGCATGCGCCTGGGCGATGTGGTCCAGGTGTCGGGCTATGATTTCCGCCTGGATTCGGTCCGCAACGTGCGCGGCCCTAACTATGCCGCCGTGGAGGGCACCTTCACGGTGACCCAGGCGGGCAAGCTGGTCACCGTGCTGGTGCCGGAAAAGCGCGTCTACACCCATCCGCCGCGCCCCACCACCGAGGCCGCCATCCACACCACCGCCACCGCTGACCTGTACGCGGTCATCGGCGATGCGGATGGCGACGGTTACGTCACCCGCCTCTACCACAATCCCCTGGTGCCGTTCCTGTGGATCGGCGCGCTGATGATGGCGTTGGGCGGCGTGGTCTCGCTGACCGACCGCCGCCACCGGGTGGGCGCCCCCGCCCGCAGCGCCGCCGCCCACTCCTCGGCCCAGCCGGCGGCGGAGTAGGGCCATGCGCCGCGTCGCCTTCCTAATCCCAATCCTGCTGTTCGTGGTGCTGATCGGGGTCTTCCTGAAGGGCCTGGGCATGGACCCGGCACGGGTGCCGTCGCCTTTGGTGAACAAGCCCGCGCCCGAATTCGCCCTGCCGCCGGTGTCCGATGCCAAGCCCGGCCTCGCCACGGCCGATCTGCTGGGCAAGGTCACCGTGGTGAACTTCTTCGCCTCATGGTGCGTGCCCTGCCGCGCTGAACATCCGCTGCTGATGGCGGTGGCGCGCGAGCGCCCCGATGTCCAGGTGGTCGCCATCAATTACAAAGACAAGCCCGAGGACGCGTTGGCGTGGCTGCGCGCCTTGGGTGATCCCTACCGCCGCATCGCCGCCGACCGCGATGGAAGGGTGTCCATCGATTGGGGCGTCTACGGCGTGCCGGAAAGCTATGTGATCGATACCGCCGGCCACATCCGCCACAAACAGGTCGGCCCGTTCACCGAGGCGGACGTTACCAAGACGCTGTTGCCGCTTTTGACGGAGCTGACGCGATGAGACGTTTGCTGCTGACCCTGGCGGTGCTGCAAGGAGTGGTCGCGCCCGCCTTTGCGGTGGACCCCCGCGAGATGCTGGCCGATCCGGCGCTGGAACACCGCGCCCGTGAAATCGGCAAGGAATTGCGGTGTCTGGTGTGCCAGAACCAATCCATCGACGATTCCGACGCCGATCTGGCCCGCGACCTGCGTATCATCGTGCGCGAGCGGCTGAAGACCGGCGAGACCGATTCTCAGGTCATGGGCTTCGTCACCGCCCGTTATGGTGATTACGTCCTGCTTAAGCCGCCGTTCAAGCTCAGCACCTATGCCCTGTGGTTCGGGCCGCTGGTGATCTTCGCCGCCGCCGTGCTGGCGGTGTTCACCTTCTACCGCCGCTCTGCCGCCCCGGCGGAAAGCGTGGTCCGTCCGCTTTCCGACGAGGAACAGCAGCAGGTCGAGTTCTTGCTCAAGGAGCAGCCCAAGTCATGATGCTGTGGATCGTTCTTGCCGCCCTCACCATGACGGTGCTCGCCTTGCTGGCGTGGCCGTTGCTGCGCCGCGCCGCCCCCATGGCCCAGCGTGCCGATTATGATCTGCGCGTCTTCGGCGACCAGCTGAAGGAAGTGGACGGCGATGTGGAAGCCGGCCTGCTGGCCCCCGAACAGGCCGAGGCCGCCCGCATCGAGATCAAGCGCCGCATCCTGGCCGTTGGTCAGGCCATGGATGCCGCCGCCCCGGCTGGCGCTTCGCGTCATGTGACCGCTGCGCTGCTGGTGGTCGTGGTGCCGGCGGTGGCCTTCGGCCTTTACGGCCAATTGGGCGCGCCCGCCATTCCCGACATGCCCCATGCCCAAATGCAATCGGCCCGGCTGGGCGTCGATCCCGCCAGCGCCAAGCAAATTCAGGCCATGGTGGATGGCCTTGCCAAGCGGCTGGAGGCCAATCCCAACGATGCCGAGGGCTGGGCCATGTATGGCCGCTCGTTGAAGACCCTGGGCCGGTTGGAAGAATCCGTGGACGCCTTCCAGCGCGCCGTGGATTTGGCGCCCAACCCCACGCCGGACGCCTTGGGCGCCTTGGCCGAGGCCATTGCCGCCGCCAATAACGGCATGGTGGTGCCTGAATCCCGTCAGGTCTTCCTGCGGGTGCTCGATCTGTCGCCCCACGATCCCCGCGCCCGCTTCTATCTGGGCCTTGCTCGCGCCCAGATTGGCGACGGCGTCGGCGCCATCGCGGTGTGGAAGGATCTGGAAAAGGATTCCGAGGAAAACGTGCCGTGGATGCCGGTGCTGCGCGACCAGATCAAGAAGGTCGCCACCGCCGCCAAGCTGGACCCCGCCACCATCGCCCCCAAGGGCGAACGCGCTTTGGCCGGGACTTCTGCTCCCAACACCAGCAACCTCGCCGCCGCCATGTCCCAGCCGGTTGCATCCCAGCCGGTTGCGTCCCAGGCGGGCGGTTCCTCCGAGACCAGTCCCGAAGTGCTGAACAAGCGCATGGCCGATCTGGCTGCCCGCTTGGAAAAGAACCCCGACGACGCCGATGGCTGGTACATGCTGGCGCGGTCGTATAAGGCGACGCGCGACATGGTCAAGGCCAAGGCTGCCTTCGCCAAGGCCTCCGCCGCCAAGCCCAAGGACATGGCCCTCAAGATGGCTTACGCCGAGTCGATCCTGGCGGTCGCCCCCGATCAGGACGAACTGGTCCCGGAATTCGTCACGGTGATGCGTGAGGTTCTGGCCCTGGACCCTGCCCAGGCCGATGCGTTGTATTACGTGGGTCTGGCCGAATCCCAGGCTGGCCGCAAGGCCGAAGCGCGCAAGATGTGGACCAAGCTGCTGGGTTCGCTGGCGCCCAATTCCGATGAATACGTGGCGCTGAAGGGCGAGATCGATTCGCTGGGGAAGTAGGCGGCTAGGCCATGGCCGGGAGCAGCACGTCGAACGTTGCTCCTTGGTCCAGGCAGGTGCGGACCGAGATGGCGCCGCCCTGCTGGCTGACGATGCCGAATACCGCCGACAGGCCCAGGCCGCTGCATTGGCCCGACGCACGCTTGGTGCTGAAGAACGGCTCGAAGATATGGGCCAGGGTTTCGGGGGCCATACCGATGCCATCATCGGACACCCGCAGCCGAACATAGGGGCCGGGCTGCAAATGCCCGACCGTCAGGTGCCAGCACCCGCCATCCCGCTGAACGCCGCCCGAGGCCAGGAAGCCTTCGTCCAAGGTGATCAATTCCATGCCCACGCGCAGTTCGCCCCCTTCGGGGCGGGCGGCTTGGACGGCGTTGACGAACAAATTCGCCACCACTTGGTAAAGCTGCGCCGAGTTGCCCTTTACCGCCGGCACATTGTTCATTTGGTCGAACACCAGCCGCAGGCCGTTCCGCTCGACGCAGGGCAGCAGGGCGGCGGCGTCGCGGACGATGTGGCTTAAGCAGACCGGGCCGTCCTCCACCATGTCGTTGCGGCCGAAGGCGACCAATTGCCCGACCACATCGCGGCCACGCATGCCGGCGCGCATGGCGCTGTCCAGGACAGGTTCCGCCGCATCGCCGCCGGGAAGCCGTTCGCGGACGAATTCCGTGCAGGCCAGCATGGCGTTGAGGATGTTGCCGATGTCATGGGCGACCCAGCGGGCCATGATGCCCATGGCTTCCATGCGTTGGGCCTGGAAGAATTGCTCGCCCAGGGCCGAGTGTTCGGCGGCGACGCGGCGGCGCTCGGTCAGGTCGCGCAGGGTGACCACCATCAGCTCGCCGGCCAAGGCCAGCCGGGTGACCGACACTTCCATGGGAAAGACCGAGCCGTCGCTACGCCGGCCCATGACCTCGCGCGGGGTGGGCACGGGGGCCAGATCGCAGGCGGTTTCCGCCAGTGCGGCGAAGGACGAGCCCAGCATGTGGCCGGCGCGGAAGCCGAACAGGCGTTCGGCGGCATGATTGACGTTGAGGATGATCTGGGCGGTGGACAAGACAAGGACGCCATCGGGCATGGCGTCGATGATTAACTGCAAATCATCGCGGCGCCCACTGGGATCGCGACCGAGTGGCAATGGATTTTCGACGGGCCAAAGCTTGGTCATGGCCGCACCCCCAGACGAGTTACGGCATACTATAGGCATGTGTTCACAAATAAGAAAACACCACAATCCGTGTGGATGTTTGCACCCGCACGGACTTTAGTCATGGATATATACTTAACTAAGGGGTTCAAACTAAGCTACAAGTCCAAACGTTGTTTTACCCCAGTCACGGCGTAACTTAGCGAAGTCATCAGCCCGCAGGGGCTGGCAAAAATAATATCCCTGAAGGAATTCACAGCCATTTTCGCGCATGAATTCCACCTGCCCCTCCAGTTCCACTCCTTCGGCGACCACTTCAAGATTGAGCGCATGGGCCATGGCGATCATGGCCTGGGCCAAATCCGCATCCTGGCGCCGCGTCAAAATGTCCATGACGAAGGAACGGTCGATCTTGAGGACGTCGAATTCGAACGCCGTCAGATAGGACATGGCCGAATAGCCGGTGCCGAAATCGTCGATGGACAGGCGGATGCCCAAAGCCTTCAGTTCGTTCAGCCGCTCCAGCGTGTCGCTGTCACGGTCCAGAAGTACCCGCTCGGTCAGTTCCACCTCAAGGCGGTCGGCGTTCAGATTGTTGGCGTTCAGGCTTTCCGTGATCACCTTGGCCAAGCGTCCATCGGCCAATTGCAGGGCCGATACGTTGACGGCCACCCGCAACGTCGGCAAATCCATGGCGGTCCAGCGGGCCATGTCGGCGCAGACGGTGCGGATCACCCATTCACCGATTTCGACGATCAGGCCGGTATCCTCGGCGATGGGGATGAACAGATCGGGCGGCACCGAGCCCAGTTCGGGGCTGTCCCAGCGGATCAGCGCTTCGGCACCCGTGCATAGGCCGGATTGCGCTTCCACCAGCGGGTGATAGCGCATGTGGAACTCACCGGCGGCCAAGGCGGTGCGCAGGCCGCTTTCCATGGCGAGGCGGTGGCTGGCGCGCTGGTGCAGTTCGGGGGTGAAGAAGCGCAGGCCGTTATTGCCGCTTTCCTTGGCAAGGTACATGGCTGCGTCGGCATTCTTGACCAGCACATGGGGATCGTCGCCGTCCTCGGGAAAGATGGCGACGCCCATGCTGGCGCCCAGCACCACGTCGCGGTCGGCCACCAGGAACGGCATGGCGAAGATTTCGCCCACCTTGGCGGTGATGTGGTGAAGGTCCAGGGGATCGGCGATGTCGGTCAGCACCAGCAGGAATTCGTCACCGCCCAGCCGCGCCACCGTGTCCTCGGCGCGCATGGCGTTGGACAGCCGGGCGGCGGCTTGGCGCAGCAACTCGTCACCGGCATCGTGGCCCAAAGTGTCGTTCAACGTGCGCAGGCGGTCGATGTCCACCAGGATGGCGGCGGCGTGGCCGCCATGGCGCTGCGCCCGTTGGATGGCTTGGCGCAGGCGGTCGGTGGCAAGCAGGCGGTTGGGCAGGTTGGTCAGGGGATCGTAATTGGCCTGACGCAGCAACTGTTCCTCATATTCCTTGCGCGCGGTGATGTCTTCCTTGACCGCAAGGTAGCTGGCGACCGCGCCGTCGGCGCCGCGGATGGCGGAAATCCAGGCGTATTCCCAGTATAGCGAGCCGTCCTTGCGCTTGTTGCTGAACTCGCCGCGCCATTCCCGCCCAGTGGATAGGACCTGCCACATGTCGCGGTACTGGTCGTCGGTGGTGTGGCCGGATTTCAGCAGGCGTGGGTTCTGGCCGATGACTTCGGCGGCGCTATACCCCGTGGTCTCGCAGAAGCGGGCGTTGACGTATTCGATGGCGCCGGTGGTGTCGGTGATGATGACCGAGGCCGGGCTTTGCTCCACCGCGCGGCTCAGCTTGGCCATGTCGATGACGTTGTCGCGGAAGATGTCCAGCACCTTGGCCATCTCGCCGATCTCGTCGTCGCGCTGGCCGATGCCCAGCGAAGCGGTCAAGTCGCCGCTTGCCATGCGGGTGAAGGCACCGGTGACCGCCTGGATGGGGCCGACCATGTGCACGGCCAGCACATATCCCAGCAGCAGGGTCAGGCCGGCGGCGCCCAGGGCCACCAGCAAGGCCAGTTCGCGCATGCCGTTGACGCCCACATGGACGATTTCCCGGTCCACCAGGGCATAGACCACCCAGCCGGGGTCGGGCAGGCCCAAGGTCTCGTGGGTGTGGTTGGTGGATGCCAGGAAGACGCGCTCTCCGGCGGCCACTTCGATGTGTTGCTGATTGTGCTCCAGCCCGGTCAGGCGGCTGATGGCCGGACCGGGCAAGCCGGCGGACGGTTCCTCGTATAGCACCGCGCCGGTTTCCTTTTGGGTGACCAGCAGGCGGTGTCCGGAATCATGGCCCGAGCCGAACACCGGAACCGAGGCCAGCTTGCCCTCGAACGGCGCCCAATTGACCACGGTCATGACCATGCCCAGCAGGCGGTCGCTGGCCGGATCGCGCACCGGGGCGGCCAGGACGAAACCGGCGACGCCCGTATAGGGCTGCACCTCCACCGGGCCACGGCCAAAGCCGCCGATGCGGGCCATGCGCACGGCTGGGTGGCCGGATAGGTTCTGGCCGACGATCTCACGGCGTGTGCCGGCGACGACTTGGCCTTCCGGACCCAGCAGCAGCACCACGGCGATGGCGGGCCGGTTGGTCATCAGTTCGGCCAGCACGGGAATTTGCGCATCGCGGTCTTGGGTGGTCATCACTCCGGCCATTTGACGGGCCTTGGCCTTCAACGGAGTGGCAATGGCGGCGAAGTCGTGGACCAAGGTTTCGGTGGCATCGCTGCTGGCTTCCATCAAGCGGTTGCCGACGGTGGCCCTGGATTCCTTCTGGACCACGGTCCAGGCGATCCCCCCCATGATGGCGAGGGGAAGCAACGCCGCGAGCAGATGGGATAGCACAAACTTGGCCCTGATGCGCATCGCACGCCCCGCACACAATATTATCGTAAATTTAAAGCATCTTTCATGCCGTTTGGCTCAGGCGGTAATACCTAGGCGTACGGCGCCCTGCGCATCCGGCCTTCGCGGCCATTCCCCATTGGAGGAATGAGTTTTCCAGATTTTGGGAATGCGGCCCGTGCCCGTGACAGCAAACCGCGGCAGTGCTTGATTTTGCAACTGGCATGCAGGTTGCGTTATGTGGGGCAAGGGCGGCAATGACCATCCGGTTAGAAAAAAAGACTGTAAGGCCCCAAGCTTTCAGTAATCAAAGACTGCTGCCTCATTGGCGCCGCAGACAAGTTCAGCTTGTTTGCGGTTTTTCTCATACTTTTGACGGTATTGACATTCTGCAATACCAAGCAGATGTTTCCAAAAATGGGAAACAACTGGTGCAAGACGATGCGTGCACATTTCGACCAGCCGAGTTATCAGGAAAGGCTGTCCGCCGAAGCCCGTAAGAGCGTCGCTGTGGCCATGCGCTGTGTTCATTGCCGCTGCGGCGGGCGCACCTGCTTGAACCGCAATCTGCGTCTGATTAATTTCGCCACCGAATGCGAGACCGAAGCCCGCCGCCGCGGTTCGTTCATCATCGCCCGGGTGGCCCGTGCACTGTTCGACGTGGCGCGGCTTTCCCGCGATTGGGGGCCTGATCATTTCTCGGTGATCGAAGCCCTGTGCTTCACCATCCGCGACCTGTCCGGCGGCAGCGATCTTGAGCGTCCCCTGGCCGAACAGCTCATGGGCGAGCGCTTGGAGACGGCCCTGACCGATGTGGAAGCGTGGGTGTCGTGGCTGGAAAAAGTCAGCGCCGAGTTGAACCAGAGCCCCAGCGATTTCGTCTGCATGCGCAAGACGACCCGCCAGACCGCCGCCTGCCCGGCGCCCTAATAGCCTAGTTCGCGTCGAACGCCACCACCAGCAATCCGGCCGCTTCGCGCCACGCCACATCCCAGTTCCGCCCGTCCATGGCCGTGCGCATCTCTTTGCGCCCGCCCAGCTTGAGGGCGGCTGCCAGTTCGTCGGGCACGGCGCCGGCGATGGTGCGGAAATAGTCCTTGGGCTCGCTGTCGGTGCCAACCATGCCCAGCGATACCGGCTGGCGGCTGTCGGCGACGATATAGCCGCGCGGGTCCAGCAGCAGGACGAAGTTGTTGGGCGGCGCGGCGCCTTGGGTGGCGACCGCCTGCAATTCCCGCAAGGGATGCTCGAAATGCAGGATGGCTTGGCCGGGGATGACCGGCACCACATAGCCGATGACCCATTCCTCCACGTCGGGGGACAGATAGGGCCGCGAGATATAGGTCTTGCCGGCGGTCAGACGCATGGCTTCGCTGAAGAACGGCGCTTCGGCCTCGTCCTGGGCCAGTTCCGAACTGGGGGCCAGACGACCGCGCACGGCGCGCAGATGTTCCGCGCCGCGGCTGTCGATCAGGCACAGTTCGGACCCCATCTGGCGTCCGGCCAAGGCTTTCTGAACGGCATCGATGCGGCTGGGCCGGTCCTTCTCCGGCAGCAGGAAGTAATCCCGCACCACGGCCAGTTGCGCCATGGATTGCAGTTCGCTCAGATGTGCGTTCTGCACCTTGCTGACGGCGGCATTTTTTTCCGCAAGCAGGGCCTTGGCGCGCGCCGAATCCGCCTGGGCGGGGCCGGCGGCGGCAAAGGCGAGTGCAAGAAGTGCGAGCATGACGAGCGCGGCGGGCATATCGGCAAGGATCCCCTAGGGTGTCGTGTCCGGACGAAATATCTGCTAGAAACGAATGATGGTGAGCCTAGCATGCCCTGTGGGCGGGGCAAAGCATGGCGCCGCAGGGACAGAGGGGAGGGGCATGACGGATTCGAAAGACTGGGCGATGGGCTTGTCTCGATCCGGTGTAAGCAAGATGTCGGCCATAACTGGCCTGACCTTCTTGGCCCTTGTTACCGTGACTGCTTGCAGCACCAAGCCGCGTGAAATGGATATGCTGGTGTGGTCCAAGGTGGACTGGGACCCGCGCCAGGAGCAGCGCGATTACGGCGAGTGCTACACCCACGCCAAGAAAGCCGCCTATCGCAAATACCATTGGCGCCGTACCGCCTTGTCGCGCGAAGTGGACGAACCCACTGGCGCCATGACCCCGGCGGCCATCATGATCAAGCTGCAGGACATCGCCGGCGACGAAAAGCTGGCGACGGTGGAAATCGCCGAGCAATGCATGGAGGCGCGGGGCTACCGCCTGGTTCCGGTCAACCACGCCTCCCGCTAGAGCATCGCGCCTTTAACCTGGATCGCCATTCTCCCTCTCACCGTCATGGCCGGGCTTGACCCGGCCACCCACGCGGTAGGGGCGAACACAGTGCCAGATGGAACCACGTGGATACGCGGTCAAGCCCGCGCATGACGAGTGGGTGATGCAGACTTACAGCACGTTGCTCTAGACGTTTTATTTCCGCGAATGCAAAAGGCAGCCGAGAACCGGCTGCCTTTTGCATTTCTATGGAAAAAATCCGTAAAATTGAAAATATTGATGTGTTGTCGAACATCGTTATTGTGGCCGCCAAGGTGAACGTATTCATGGGGGTGTCCAATGTTTCAGTTACATTGCATTCGCAAGCTCCTATACGTTGGTTTATTGTTTTTTATATACGATAGTATTAGCGTGGCGCACGCTGCTGAGCGCAGCACCTATTGGGACTGTCTGGTCGCCTCGGATTTGGATTTCGCCGGCTGTGTGGAAAGTGGACCGCTTGCCGCCAAGCTGGCCGGGGACCTCCGCCACCAGTTGGACGAGGCCCAGGTCAAGATCGCGGCGGGCGGGGATGAGGGGCAGTGGGCGCTTTATTCCGTGCGCTTCGAAGAACGCCGTTTCCTTCAGCGCCTGAGCGACAGCTTCGATTTGTCGCGCCGCGCCGCCACCAGCCTGCCTCAGCCCATCCGTCAGTTGGTCAATGAATTGGCCGTGCGGGTGGCGGTCATGACCGGCGGTGCGCCCAACGGAGCGTTCGAGGAATTGTGGACGGCCCAGACGCGGGCGGCCATTGCCGCTGCCGGTCGTAACGTCGCCTCTGAACAAGCCGTGGCCGCGCTTGTGCCCGTGCCGGACGACTCTGCGGTGATCGGCCAGCGCTTCGTGGAATATTTCGGCCATGCCGACGCCCCTATCAGCGCCGCTTTGCCCATCAGCGAAAACCAATATGACCGCATCGGCCAGTTCCAATTGGCCGCGACCCTGTACTTGTCTGCCCGTGATACCGCCCGCGCCACTGAACTGCACAACGAATTGGTGGCCTTCCGCGACAGCCTGCTGGCGCGCGGCGAAGAAGTCTCGCCCGATCTGGAGACGCTGCAATACGACATCCTGAACGGGGTGCTGGAGGCGGGGGCGTAGCCTAAGCCCCCCATCTTTGCCGGCCTTGGTCAGTGCCATGGGTGCGGTCGGTGAAAATTCACAAATATCTTTTGGCTTGAAGGACCTTTCGCCACCAAGATGCATCGCGTGTGGAGGATTGGGAGAGAACGTCATGGGATATGGAAGGTGGCTGCCGGCCATCATCATCGGCACACTGTGGACCTGTGGGGCGCAGGCGGCAGAGGTGTTGCGCGCCGCCTTCGAAGACAAGGCGTTGCCGCCCTATTACATGGGTGATTCCACGGAAGTGGACGCGGACCGTCCGGGTGTTTCCATCGAACTGCTACGCGCCGCCGCCAAGGAGGCCGGCATTGAGGTGGAATTCGTGCGCATGCCCTGGGTGCGCTGCCAAAAATCCCTGCAAAAGGGCGAAGTCGACGCCATCTTCAATGCCTCGTTCAAGGAAGACCGGCTGGAATTCGGCGTCTATCCCATGGCCGGCGCCAAGCCCGATCCGTCGCGGCGCATCGCCACCGTGGCCTACGCTCTTTATCGCCTCAAGGACGGCCCGGTGAGTTGGGACGGCAAGATAATCGAGGGGCTGGACGGGCCGGTGGGGGCGCAATCCGGTTATTCAATTATCGAAGATTTGACCCGCATGGGGATCAAGACCGAGGAAGCCCAGGCGTCCACCACCAATTTCAAGAAACTGGCGTCAAAGCGCATCCCTGCCGTGGCCGCCTTGGTGGTCACCGGCGACGCTTTGCTGGCCACCGGCGAGTTCGCCAATGTGGAAAAGGTGACCCCGCCGCTGGTGACCAAAGACTACTTCGTCATGTTCAGCCATCAGTTCTACGACGGGAAACGTGCCTTGGCTGAAAGCCTGTGGGGTAAGCTGGCTGAAGTGCGCGAGCGCGACGGCGGCAAGCTGTACGCCAAATATTCGAAGTAGCGTGTGCTCTTGTCCTGCGTTGGCGTGCGGTTTGGAGAAAAATTCATCAAATTCCCTTTGGCGTGAGGGGCTTCCGTCGCCAATATGCACCCCTGGTTGCTGATGTTGTGGGGGCGTTATGGGATACGGGAAATTACTTTCAGCTGCACTCATCGGTGTGCTGTGGACCAGCGGTGCTCCGGCGGCGGAGGTGTTGCGCGTCGCCTATGAGGACAAGGCGCAGCCACCCTATTATTTGGACGATTCCACCATGATGGACGCAGACCGCCCCGGCGTGTCCATCGAACTGGTGCGCGCCGCCGCCAAGGAAGCCGGCATCGAGGCGGAATTCGTGCGCATGCCGTGGGTACGCTGCCTGAAATCCCTGCAAAAGGGCGATATCGACGCCACCTTCAATGCCTCGTTCAAGGAAGACCGGATGGAGTTCGGCGTCTATCCCATGGTGGGCGCCAAGCCCGATTCGGCGCGGCGCATCGCCACCCTGACCTATTCCCTCTATCGCCTGAAGGACGGCCCGGTGAGTTGGAACGGCAAGGCCATCGCTGGTCTGGACGGCCCGGTGGGCGCTCAATCCGGCTATTCCATCGTCGAGGATCTGGGCCGCATGGGGGTCAAGACCGAGGAAGCCCAAGCCTCGACCACCAATTTCAAGAAGCTCGCGTCAAAGCGCATTCCGGCGGTGGCGGCCCAGGACGTCAACGGCGACGCATTGCTGGCCACCGGCGAGTTCCCCAATGTGGAAAAGGTGAACCCGCCGCTGGTGACGAAAGACTACTTCGTCATGTTCAGCCACCAATTCTACGACGGCAAACGTGCCTTGGCCGAAAAGCTGTGGACCAAACTGGCCGAAGTGCGCGAGCGTGACGGCGCCAAGCTGTACGCCAAATATTCGCGGTAGCCAAGTATTCGCGGTAACCTGACTCCTTCAGCGCATCGCCGCGCAGGCATCCAGAACGAGACCGCGCAACCAGCGATGCGCTGGATCGGCATCCTGCCGCGGGTGCCAGAGCAATGAAATTGTGACCTCGGGCGTGGGGATCGGAAGGGGAAAGCTATGCATTCCGGCGCGCAAGGCGCCAGTATGCCGTTCGGGGACACTGGCGATCAGGTCGGAGGCCCGAGCTAGGGCCAGCGCGCTCGAAAAGCCCCCGACGATCGTCACGATTTCCCGTTCCAGCCCGAGCGGATTCAATGCTTCGTCAATGGGGCCCTTGTCGAGGCCGCGCCGTGAGACGGAAATGTGCCTGCCGGCCGCATAGCGGGAGGGAGTGATCTCGCCCTGGCTCAACGGGTGCCCCGCTCGCACGGCACCAATGACGCGGTCTCGGAACAGGGCCTGTGCACGCACCTCCGGACCAGTCGTGTTCCCCACCACGCCAGTCTCCAGATCGACGGTCCCGTCGCGAAGAGACGTGCTTTCTTTGTTCGGTTTCTGCACGAAGCAGAGCCGCACGCCGGGAGCTTCCGCGCCGGCACGACCAATGAGGTCCGGTCCAAAGCTTTCTACGAAGCCCTCGCTGGTCCGCAGCATAAACGTTCGGACAAGATGCTTGAGGTTGAGCGTCTCGGCAGGGCGTAGAACCGCTTCTGCGTCTTGCACGAGTTGCCTGACCCGCTCGCGCAGTTCGAGCGCCCGGGGGGTGGGAACGAGACCGCGTCCGGCTCTGACCAGCAGCGGATCGCCCGTCGTCTCACGCAATCGCGCCAGCGCCCGGCTCATGGCCGATGGGCTAAGCCGCAAGCGCTGGGCTGCACGCGCAACACTGCCTTCCGCCAGCAGCACGTCAAGGGTGACAAGCAAATTGAGATCGGGTGTCGACATGCATCAACCTTAGCACAGATTGTGATGTGGCGTTATACGCATGAATTTGATGCAAATGGTGCGTCTTCCGCCATATCATGCCAGGGACTACGTTTCTGACAGCTCCGTTTTTGGAGTCGCCAGAGAACGGAGTTCATGTTCATGCCAATCAACCCAGAACGAGATGACGCTTCGGTTCGGTGGGCGCTTGCCAGCCTTTCGCTCTCCATGTTGCTGTCCTCGCTCGGCACCAGCATTGCCAATGTTGGCCTGCCGACTTTGGCACAGGCGTTCAACGCCTCCTTCCAGGACGTCCAGTGGGTTGTCGTCGCCTATCTCCTCGCCATCACCACCCTGATCGTCAGCGTCGGGCGGCTCGGTGATATGACCGGGCGCCGACGGCTGTTACTGGCCGGAATCGCCCTATTCACAGTGGCCTCGGTCCTGTGCGGTGTGGCGCCCTCGCTCTGGCTTCTGATTGGCGCCCGGGCAGCGCAGGGCTTAGGCGCGGCCATCATGATGGCCCTTACCGTGGCGTTCGTGGGTGAGGCTGTTCCGAAGGCAAAGACCGGCAGCGCCATGGGGTTGCTGGGAACCATGTCGGCCATTGGCACCGCTCTCGGCCCATCACTTGGCGGCCTTCTGATCGCCGGATTCGATTGGCGGGCACTTTTCCTCGTCAACGTACCGCTGGGTATCCTGGCTTTTCTTCTGGCGCACCGCACTTTGCCCATCGATCGCCGAGGGCCGAACACCGACCGGGCCGGCTTCGACACTTTGGGTACGCTGCTGCTTGCTCTGACACTTGCGGCCTATGCACTCACCATGACGATCGGGCGTGGTAGCTTCGGCCCGCTCAACATGGTTCTGCTGTTGGCTGCTGTCTTAGGGGGCGGCCTCTTCGTGCTCGCCGAGGCGAGAGCGGCATCACCTTTGATCCGATTGGCCATGTTCCGCGATCCAGTGCTGAGTGCGAGCTTCGCCATGAGCGCGCTCGTCTCGACGGTGATGATGGCGATTCTGGTGGTCGGGCCGTTTTATCTCTCTCGGGCGTTGGGGCTCCAGGCGGCCCTTGCTGGACTTGTCTTGTCGGCCGGTCCGTTTGTCGCCGCGCTGACCGGCGTGCCGGCGGGCCGCCTCGTGGATCGTTTAGGCGCACAACCCATGACCATCATTGGACTCGGCGGAATCGCGGCCGGTTGTTTCGTTCTATCAATGCTGCCGTCGACGTTCGGCATCCCCGGCTACATCGCCCCCATCATCTGCATCACCGCCAGCTATGCACTGTTCCAGGTGTCCAACAACACCGCAGTCATGACAGATATCCGCCCTGACCAGCGCGGCGTTGTTTCCGGCATGCTCAGCCTATCGCGCAATCTCGGGCTGATGACCGGTGCGTCTGTGATGGGCGCTGTATTCGCGCTCGCATCGGCGGCGGCCGACATCACGACGGCGCGGCCCGAGGCCGTTGCCACCGGCATGCGGATCACGTTCGCGGTCGCGGGGATGTTGATGGTCGTCGCGCTCGCCATGGCAATGGGCGCTTACCGCCACACATTGCGCAATCGGGCGGCGGGGTCTCGGATTGCCTAGGCTTTACCCCTGCTTCAGCACGATCAGCGTCAGATCGTCGTACAGCGTCTGAGCGCCGATGTGGCGGCGGACGTCGGCGACCACGGCGGCTTTGATGGCTTCGGCGTTTTCCTGCCAATGGGCGGAGATCACGTCGCATAGCTGGTCCAGGCCATACAATGTGTGGGACGAATCCGCCGCTTCGGTGATGCCGTCGGTGTACAGCACCACGGTGTCGCCGGGATGCAGCAGGATGGTCGCTTCGGCGATGAATTCCTTCATGTCATCGATCAGGCCGATGGGCAGGCCCAGATCCATGGTATCGACCAGTTCGATCACGCCGCCATGGCGCACCACGATGACGGATTCGTGCTGGCCGCTGACCCGCAGATGGCCGGCCACCCGATTCTTCGCCGCGCCTTCGGCCATCTCGAACGGCGCTTCGGGGCGGTAGTCCAGCAGGGCCAGGGTCAGGTTCTTGTCGCTGCCCATGCGCTCGACGTTCTTGTAGATGGTGCGGTTCAGCACATCCAGCAGGCGCACGGAATCGTTCTCGTCGCTGGTCACCAGGGTGCGCACGGCGCTTTGCGTCATCAGCATGACCACGCCGCTTTCCAGCCCGTGGCCGGTGACGTCGCCGATGCCGATGCGCAGGCGGCCCTCGACCCCTTGCAGGATGTCGTAGTAATCGCCGCCGACTTCGCTGGCCGGCTCCATGAAGGTGGCCACGTCCAGGCCCTTGATCTGGGCCAGTTCCAATTCGGTGGGCAGGATCATCTGCTGGATGCGGCGCGACACGTCCAGCTCGGCGCCCATGCGCAAATTGTCGGCCTTGAGCTGGCGGTTCAGCGAGTGAATTTGATTGCTGGCGGCTTCCAGCTCGGCGGTGCGCTCGGCGACGCGGCGTTCCAGATCGTGGGTCAGGGCGGTCAGATCGGCCTGGGCGCGGTCGCGCTGGTTCAACCCCCGTTGGGACGAGGTCAGCATGGCGTTGAGCGAACCCACCAGCTGACCCAATTCGTCCTCGGCATGGCCGGGCAGCGCATGGATCAGGCGGGCGCCGGGATGGTCGGGGTCCACCTGCGACACCACTTGGGATAGCCGCACCAGGGGGCGGGTGATCATGGTGTAGAAGATGCCCACCACCAAGGCGACGATGGCGAGCGCGCGCAGCAGGCCCAAACCGGCATTGACCAAAGCCAGATCGAAGAAGCTGTGGGCCACCGCTTGGGGCGACAGCACCAGATCCAGGCGGCCCACTTCGGTGGCCGGGCCGCTGTCGCGGCCGCGCTTGAGCGTGCGGTGATAGGTGGTCACGTCGCCGAACAGGCTGCGGGCGAGGCTGGCAAAGATGTCGGGTTCGCGGGCGCGCGCGGCTTGGCCCTGGACGTCGCCGAAATTGTCGCGCAATTCGACACGGTCCACCACGTCATAGCCCAGCAGGCCGCTGACCACTTGATGGGCCAGCTCGCCGCTGAGCTGGTAGGCGGCTTCCGCTGCCGAACCGTCCACCGTGTCCAGCATTTGCGACGCCTGGGCGCGCACTTGATCGCGGGTGTTGTGCCACGCAAAGAACAGCTCGAAGAAGCTGCCGAGAAGGCTCAGGACCAGCACCACCACCACGGTAACCATGGCCTGTTTGGCGGTCAGGCTGCGGAAGCGGGCCGCCGGCACCACCGCATTGGCCGGATCAACCACCGAATCCGCAATTGAATTCACCCTGTGCCTCCCGTTTAAGCGCGCTAAATGATTTCCATCGTCAAGCTTGGCATCAGCTTGCTGAGGTTCGCCAGCGACTTGCTTTGCCACGAGACCGCCTTCGAGCCGACCACGGAAAGCTCGACGGTTTTGCGGTTGCGCATTTCGATGACGAATTTGGACAGCATGGCGATGCCCGAGCTGTTGAGGAATTCCAGGGAGCGCAGATCAAGAACCATGGGTCCCTCGGGCACTGCCGTGGACAGGAACCGGGCGACCGGTCCGTATTCCTCCAGCCCGTTGAGGCGCAGGATGCCTTTCAAGGCGGCGGTTCGGCTGAGGGCGTCCCATTCGACCGAGTATTGTTCCCCGCTGACGACGATTTCCATGTGGCGTTCCTACCTAGATCTCTAGCAGCACCTGGGTGGTCACGCGCACGGCGCCGTCACCCAGATCGTCGAATTTCCAGCCCAGTTGGGCGCCGTAATCATTGACCATGGTGATCAGGCCCAGCCCCGACCCGCCGGTCTCCACCCCCCGCTCCAGTTGGGTGACGTACAGCTCTGCCGGGTCCGCGCCTGCCAATTCGGTGACGAAGGCCTGGAACGAGCGCCCGCGATCAGCGTTGGTGGCGTTGGTTTCCACGAACAGGACCGAACCGGATTCCAGCACCAGCTTGATGGTGATGGGCTGGGACAGATGCTCTTCGCTGTACTTCATGGCGTTTTCCAGCAATTCGTTGGCGATGTAATTGACCGCCCCACGAATTTCCTGTTGCCGCGCCAAGCTGTCCGGGTCGTTTTGTGGAAAGAACGTCGTCACGTAATCGGCAAGGAAATCGGCTGACAAGCCGTTATTGCGCCAACGTTGCTTCAACGGGATGGAACTGGCGGAAAACGACAGCTCCAGTCCCTCCTTCATGGCGGCACCACACTCACGAAAACGACCGACGATATTCGGCATTCCCCAATTCTCCCCCGCACGGCCTCGGGCTGCGGCACCCATCAACCTCGAATTTTGCCATCCGGCCCGCATTGCCGCAAGCCGGGTAAATGCCCCATTTTTCAGCGCCGCTGCAATCTGGCCTGGGCGCGGGCAAAGCCCTCGGGCAGCCGTGCGGCCAAGCTCAACGCGTCTTCAAGCTTGCCGGCGCGGATCGCGGTCTCGATGCTGGCGCATATCTGATCCATGGCCACCAAGCCCAGCATGGCGGACGAGCTTTTCAGGCTGTGGGCGGAATAGGCCAGCGCCTTGCCGTCGCGCATGGTGGTGGCGGCGGCGATGTCGGCCAGCAGGGCTTTGGCGGTGCGTCCGTATTCGCCGATGATTTCGACCACGGTGTCGGCGCCCAGGGCTTCGCTCAGGGTGTCCAGCACGGTGGGGTCCAGATCGCCGTCGCGGCCCGCCTGCTGGGCCATCATGCGGTCGATCACTTCCACCAATTGCTCGGGCGTGAAGGGCTTGGGCACGAAGTCGTTCATGCCCGCGGCCATGCATTCGCGGATTTCGTCCTGGGTCGCCGCCGCCGTCAGGGCGACCACCGGCAGATCGCACAAAGGCGGGGGCAGGGCGCGCAAGGCACGGACTGCCTCCAGCCCGTCCATCACCGGCATGTGGCGGTCCATGAGCACCAGATCGAATTGGTCGGTCTTCAGGCGCTCCAGGGCTTCGGCGCCGTTATCGGCGGTGACCACCACATGGCGTTGGCGGGCCAGCATGCCTACGGCCACGCGCTGGTTCACCGGATTGTCCTCGACCACCAGGATGCGCAAGGCCACGCCGTTATTGCTCAGATCGGCGCGGCGTGGCACCGGGGCGGGGGCGCAGGGTGGCGATTGGCGGGCGTCCTGGGACTTGGCGCTCCAATCCAGGGCGCCGGCCAGGGCGGCTTCGGCCACCGGTTCGGCCAGGGTCAGGGTGTCGCCGCCGGTGGCCTGCTGCGGCAGGGTTCCGGCGGGTGACGAGATGATGGCGGGCAGGCCATGGGCGGCGGACAAAGCCAGCGCGGGCGATTTAGGACCAGTTTTGTGCCGAAGCACGCGGAGGATCGCCAGCCTCGCGTGGTC
>JACMKT010000057.1 GCA_014380005.1 Rhodospirillales bacterium | reverse complement strand
CGCTGAGTATAGTTTCGCCCTCTCGCGCCGGGTCAGCCTTGGCGCGTCAGCTAATTTTTTGCTCAGGACGAATCGTGATGTTCGCAGTCATTCAGACCGGCGGTAAGCAGTACAAGGTGGCCAAGGACGACGTGATCCGCGTCGAAAAGCTGGCCGGCGAATCGGGTGCCGAGGTCGTTCTCGATCAGGTGCTGATGGTTGGCGACAAGATCGGTGCTCCGCTCGTGTCCGGTGCTACGGTGACCGCCCAGGTTGTTGCCCAGGCCCGCGGTGAGAAGATCATCATCTTCAAGAAGCGTCGCCGCCAGAATTCGCGCCGTAAGAACGGCCATCGCCAGGACATCACCATCCTGCGCATCACCGACATCGCTGCCGGCTAAGGCCGAGCGGTCCAGTTTAAGGAAGAAGATCCATGGCTCATAAAAAAGCTGGTGGCTCGTCCCGCAACGGTCGTGACTCCGCGGGTCAGCGCCTTGGCGTGAAGAAGTTCGGCGGCGAAGCTGTCATCCCCGGCAACATCCTCGTCCGTCAGCGCGGCACCAAGTTCTATCCCGGCGCCAATGTGGGCATGGGCAAGGACCACACCCTGTTCGCCACCGTGGCGGGCAAGGTCGAGTTCCGCCATCGCGGCGAGCGCACCTTCATTGCTGTCGCTCCGCTGCCGGAAGCCGCCGAGTAATCGGTCGTTCTCTGACAGTAAGCATTTACGAAAAGGGGAACGGTCCGTCCGTTCCCCTTTTTTGTTTTTTTCACCACGAAGAACGCGAAGGACACGAAGCGTCCGTGTCCTGAACTGGCATCTACGTCTTCACGTCATCGCCGGGCTTGACCCGGCGATCCATGGATGCCCGGATCAAGTCCGGGCATGACGGGTCAAGAACAGAGCGAGCGCTACGGCTTCCCGTCCTTCGTGTCCTTCGTGGTTCATTAATTCAGGTTTCTCGCGATGAAGTTCCTTGATCAGGCCAAGATTTTTATCAAGAGCGGCGACGGCGGTGCTGGCGCGTGCTCGTTCCGTCGCGAGAAGCATATGGAATACGGCGGCCCTGACGGTGGCGACGGCGGGCGCGGCGGCGATGTCATCATCGAATGCGTGGACAATCTGAACACGCTGATCGATTACCGCTACCAGCAGCATTTCAAGGCCGCCAAGGGCGACCATGGCATGGGCAAGCAGCGCACCGGCGGCACCGGTGACCACGTGGTGCTGAAGGTGCCGGTGGGCACCCAGATCATCGACGAGGAAAAGGAAATCGTGCTGGCCGACATGACCCAGGCGGGTCAAAGCCTAGTGCTGTTGCGCGGCGGCGATGGCGGTTTCGGTAATCTGCATTACAAGACCAGCACCAATCAGGCGCCCCGGCGCTCCGATCCCGGTTGGCCGGGCCAGGAAATGTGGGTGTGGCTGAAGCTGAAGATGATCGCCGATGCCGGTCTGGTCGGCCTGCCCAACGCCGGCAAGTCCACCTTCCTGGCGGCGGTCACCCGCGCGCGCCCCAAGATCGCCGATTATCCCTTCACCACCCTGCACCCCAATCTGGGCGTGGTGTATATGAGCGGCGAGGAATTCGTCCTGGCCGACATTCCCGGCCTGATCGAAGGTGCCCATGAGGGCGCCGGCATCGGCGACCGCTTCCTCGGCCACATCGAGCGCACCCGCGTGCTGCTGCATCTGGTGGACGGCACCCAGGACGACGTGGCCGAGGCTTACCGCATCGTATCCGGCGAGCTGGCGGCCTATGGCGGCGGCCTGACCGAAAAGCCGGAAATCGTCGCCCTGAACAAATGCGACTCGCTGCCCGCCGACGAGATCAAGGACAAGCTGGCGGCGCTGGAAGAAGCCTGCGGCCACAAGGTCTATCCGCTGTCGGGCATCGCCGGCATCGGCCTGAAGGACATCCTTGGTCAGATGTTCTTCCACATCAAGGAAGCCCGCGCCGCCGATCCCGGCGTGGTGGCGGCCTCGTCCGCCGCCGGCACCGGCAAGAAGGGCAATGAAGGCTTCTACCGCCGCATGAAGGACGCCGAAGCCGACGATGGCGAGGATGATGGCCGTTACGGCGCCAATGGCGAATGGATATGGAACGACCGTCCCGATGAAGAGGACGAGGGGGATGAGGATGACGACGACGAAGAGGGCGACAACGGTAAGCCCGGTCACTGAGGCCAAGCGCCTTATCGTCAAGATCGGCTCCAGCCTGCTGGTGGACGATGTCAGCGGGGAAATCCGTCGCGATTGGATGGATGCCCTGTGCGACGACGTCGCCCGCTGCCGGGCGCGCGGCCAGGAAGTGGTGCTGGTGTCGTCCGGTGCCGTCGCCGTGGGCCGTCGTCACCTCAACCTGACCCAGCCGCTCAAGCTGGAAGAAAAGCAGGCCGCCGCCGCGACGGGGCAAATCCGTCTGGCCCATGCCTATCAGGAAGCCCTGGCGCGCCACGGCATCACCGTCGCCCAAGTGCTGCTGACCCTGTTCGATTCCGAGGATCGCCGCCGTTACCTCAACGCCCGCGAGACCCTGGATACCCTGCTGCGCCTGGGCGCGGTGCCGGTCATCAACGAGAACGACACCGTCGCCACCAATGAAATCCGCTTCGGCGACAACGACCGTCTGGCCGCCCGCGTGGCCCAGATGATCTCCGCCGACGCCTTGGTGCTGTTCTCCGACATCGATGGCCTGTACACCGCCGACCCCCGCCGCGACCCCAACGCCACCTTCCTGCCGGAAGTGCACGAGATCACCCCCGAGATCGAAGCCATGGCCGGCGACCCCGGCACCGGCTACGGCTCGGGCGGCATGGTGACCAAGCTGGTGGCGGCCAGGATTTGCCTGTCCGCCGGCTGCCGCATGGCCATCTGCAAGGGCGAGCCGCTGATGCCGCTATCCGCGCTGGAGAACGGCGCCCCCTGCACTTGGTTCCTGCCCAGCGCCGAACCGCGCACCGCCCGCAAGCAATGGATCTACGGCTCCATGAAGCCGGTGGGCACCCTGACCGTGGACCCCGGCGCCGCCCGCGCCCTGGCCAAAGGCGGCAGCCTGTTGCCCGCCGGCGTGGTCACGGTGGACGGCGAGTTCGAACGGGGCGATTGCGTGGCGGTGGCCGGTGCCGGACGCATCCTAGGCCGTGGCCTGATCGCCTATTCCGCCGAGGACGCCCGCAAGATCATGGGGCGAAAGTCCGCCGAGATCGAAGCGGTGCTGGGCTTTCGCGGGCGGGATGAGTTGATCCACCGGGATGATCTGGTGATGGAGGGTTAATCCCTGCTTGAGCGGCTGTTATAGCCCCCCTATTGTGGCAATAACTCATTGGGGGAAAGTTATGCGCAAGACGCTCGTGTTCATGCTTGCATTTGCCGGTCTGTTCACCGCTTCGGCGGCGCGGGCAGAATGCGATTCCAATGCGTCCGATGCGCAGATTTCCGCATGCCTTGCCCAGGATTTGCGCGATTCGGACAAGCGTATCAATGCGGTCTATAAGGCCTTGATGGGCAGTATGGACGATACGGCCAAGCTGACGTTGCGCGACGAGCAACGAGCTTGGCTGAAACGGCGCGACAAGGCCTGCAGCCTAGATAATAAGGAAACCGACCGCGAGCGTTGGCTCCAGGCCATCATGTCCGATCAGGGCAAGACGGTTTGTGTCGTCCGTTTCACCTTCGGGCGCGTGGCCGAGTTGGACACCCTGCTGAAGCAAAAGGGTGGAAGTGTCCCTGCGGATATTCCCCCAGCGCCGTCCACCCCCGTCGTGGCAGCGGCCACGGCTGCTCCGGTTGCCGCCCTTCCTGCAGGCCTGGGTGTGGCCGACGAGGGCTATAACCTGTTTTCGGTACGAACCAAACGCACCGGGCGTTGGTATTACGAAGTGTGGATCGACCGTGGAGCCCTCGCCTCCAAAGGCGATATGTTGTTGCATTCGGGGTACGCGGCATTTGGGACGTCCGGCGTCATCCGTGTCACCAACATCCGCCGCAGCCATGTGGGAAGCGGTCCGATTTCCATCGGTTTGGCCGTCGATTTGGACCAAGGATACGTTTACATCCGCCAGAATGGCGAATGGAGGGCAGCTCCCGGCAGTTCCGGCGGCGTCGAAGTAAAAATGAACCGCGACTGGCGTGCCGCTTTGGAGGCCAGTGCCCAACTGACCGAGATCGTTCGGGCCGGCTTGGTTAAAGTGAATTTGGGTGAACGCCCGTTCGATTACGCTTTGCCCGATGGCTATCGGCCCTTCGCTGAATGAGATCGGTAACGGCGGCCCTGCTGCTGGGTATCGTTGCTCCGGTTCCGGCGGTGGCCGGGTGTTTGGTGGCGATCGATATCGGTCACACTCGAACCCAGCCGGGGGCGACCAGCGCACGTGGCGCAGCGGAATGGGGCTTCAATGCGGCGCTGGCCCAGCGCGTTCAGGCGGCTTTGCAGGCAACGGGTGTTGCGCAGGTGGTCATCAATGGGGCGGGCGACCCCATTGGCCTGAAAGATCGCCCGGCGGCGGCGGAGCGCGGCGGGGCCAGCTTGCTGGTGTCATTGCACCATGATTCGGCGCAGCCGCAATATCTGACCCCCTGGACATGGGAGGGCAAACCCCGTTTGTTCTCAGAGCGTTTCTCTGGCTTTGGCCTGTTCGTCTCCGGCAAGAATGCTGAGCCCGAGGAAAGCACCCGTGTCGCCATAGCCGTGGGCGATAAATTGCTGGCCGAAGGGCTTCGTCCCAGCCTTCATCACGCTGAACTCATCCCTGGTGAAGGGCGGCCAGTGCTTGACGCTGAACGTGGGATTTATCAGTACGACGATCTGGTCGTTCTAAAATATGCCTCCATGCCTGCCGTGCTGGTCGAAGCGGGTGTTATCATCAATCGGCAGGATGAAACGGTCATTGCGACCGACGCCTACCGTGACCGCATTGCCCACGCTATCGCTGCTGCGGCGGCTGAGCACTGCAGGCGAGTGGAAATGGGCCTATCAATCCGCTAGTCTTTACGGCCCTCCTTCCTGGAATTTGGCAAATGACCTCCGATATCCAGACTCTGATGACCGATTTGGGCCAGCGCGCCCGTGCCGCCGGACGCCTGCTGTCCCAGGCGCCCGGCCCGGCCAAGGATGCGGCGCTCAAGGCCGCTGCTGCCGCTATCCGTCAGGCGGCGCCGGTCATTGCGGCGGCCAATGCCCAGGACATGGCGGCGGGTGAGGCCAAAGGGCTGAGTAAGGCGTTGCTGGACCGGCTCATGCTGAACGATGCCCGCATCGAGGCCATGGCCAAGGGGCTGGAGGACATTGCCGCGCTCGCCGATCCGGTGGGCAAAGTGCTGGCCGAGTGGGATCGCCCCAACGGCCTGCGCATCCAGCGCGTCTCGGTGCCCCTGGGCGTCATCGGGATCATTTATGAAAGCCGTCCCAACGTCACCGCCGACGCTGCTGCTTTGTGCCTGAAATCGGGCAATGCGGCCATCCTGCGCGGCGGCTCGGAAAGCTATCATTCGTCCCAGGCCATCATGGTGGCGTTGCGCCAGGGTATCGAGGCCGCCGGCCTGCCCCAGGATGCAGTGCAGATGGTGCCCACCACCGACCGCGCCGCCGTGGGCGTCATGCTGACCATGACCGATTATATTGACGTCATCGTGCCCCGTGGCGGTAAGTCCCTGGTGGCCCGCGTCAATGCGGAAAGCCGCATTCCGTTGTTCCAGCATCTGGAAGGCATCTGCCACACCTATGTGGACGGTGCCGCCGACATTGAAATGGCCCGCAAGGTGATGCTGAACGCCAAGCTGCGCCGCACCGGCGTGTGCGGTTCCACCGAGACCCTGCTGGTGGACGCCCGTTCCACCGCCCTGCCGGTGCTGGTCAAGGATCTGCTGGACGCCGGTTGCGAGGTGCGCGGCGATGCCGCTGCCCAGGCGGTGGATTCCCGTGTGATCGCTGCAACCGACGAAGACTGGCGCACGGAATATCTGGATTCCATCATCTCGGTGAAGCAGGTGGACGGCGTGCAGGCGGCGGTGGAGCACATCAACCGCTTCGGCTCGCAGCACACCGAAGCCATCATCACCGAAGACCCTGTTGCCGCCGAAGCCTTCCTGAATGGCTGCGATTCGGCCATCGTGTGCTGGAACGCCTCGACCCAATTCGCCGATGGCGGCGAGTTCGGCATGGGCGCGGAAATCGGCATCTCCACCGGACGCATGCATGCGCGTGGGCCGGTTGGTGTGGAGCAGCTGTGCACGTTCAAATACAAGGTGCTGGGATCGGGGCAGACCCGACCGGGGTGAGTCAGGTAACACGAATGAACACGAATAAACACGAATGGCAGGGCATGGCAGGCGGCAGCCTTCCGCCATGTCTTTCTTCATTCGTATTTATTTGTGTTCATTCGTGTTTGATTTTCTGATGTTCCCACTCGCCCCCAACCCCTACGGCGACAACCGCCGCGCCCGCATCGGCCTGCTGGGCGGGTCGTTCAATCCCGCCCATGACGGCCACCGCCACATTGCCGAACTGGCGCTCAAGCTGCTGGGCCTCGACCAAGTGTGGCTGCTGGTCAGCCCGCAAAATCCGCTCAAGCCGGTGGCCGGCATGGCGCCCTTGGCCGAACGGCTGGCATCGGCGCGGGCCATTTCCGACAGCCATCCGCGCATCATCGCCACCGCCATCGAGCAGGATTTGGGCACCCGTTATACCGTCCATACCCTGGCCCGGCTGAAGCTGCGCTTCCCCAAAGCGCGCTTCGTTTGGCTGATGGGGGCGGACAATCTGGTACAAATCGTTCGCTGGGCCCGGTGGGACCGGATTTTTCAAGCCGTTCCGGTTGCGATTCTGGCCCGGTCTCCCTATTCTCAAAGGGCGTTGGCCGCTAAACCGGCCCGGCGGCTGTCCCGTTTCCGTTTGCCGGAGCGGGTGGCGCGTGGGCTGGCAGACCGGCAGCCGCCGGTGTGGAGCTATCTTCACACAAGGCTGCATCCGGCTTCGGCCACCGCCATCCGTGCCCGGCGGAACGCTTCCGGGCAGTACGTTGCCAACTGATCTTGTAAGGAGCAAACCCATAGCACCCCGATCTAAGTCCGCTTCCAACAAAGCGGAAGAGTTGGTTGATCTCGTCGTCGGCTCGCTCGATGCCGACAAGGCCGAGGACATCGTCGTCATCGATCTTCGTGGCAAGTCCAGCATCGCCGATCACATGGTGATCGCCACCGGCCAGTCCTCGCGCCAAGTGGGCGCCATGGCCGATCATGTCAGCCGCAAGCTCAAGGATGCCGGTCTCGGTATCGCCATCGAAGGCATGCCCCAATGCGACTGGGTGCTGATCGACGGCGCCGACATCGTCGTCCACCTGTTCCGGCCCGAAGTCCGCAGCTTCTATAACCTTGAGAAGATGTGGGGCATCGTCCGCCCGGTGGCCGTGGCCGCCGAGGCGTAACGCCACCCCATGCGCATCTGGTTGGCAGCGATAGGCCGGGCCAAGCCCGGCCCCGAGCTGGACCTGTTCACTCAATATGCCCGCCGGCTGACGCCGCCCTTGACCTTGAAAGAGGTGGAGGAGAAGCGGCCGTTGCCGGTGCTTGAGCGCAAGCAGCGCGAGGCCGAATTGCTGCTGGCCGCCATTCCCGCCGGTGCCACCGTGGTGGCGCTGGACGAACGCGGCAAATCCCTGGGCTCGGAAGTCTTTGCCGAGCGCATGGGACGGTGGCGCGATGACGGGGTGGGTGACGTCGCCTTCCTCATCGGCGGCGCCGACGGCCATGGCGATGCGGTGCGTACGCGCGCCGATCTTCTGCTGGGCCTGGGCGCCATGACGTGGCCGCACATGCTGGTGCGCGCCATGGTGGCCGAGCAATTATGGCGCGCCCAAGCAATCCTGTCGGGTCATCCCTACCACAGGTCGTGACGCCCCTCTGTGCGCATATCGGTCTTTGCTTGAATTGATAGCCACTCCGCGCCAGGATGCGGCCTGGGGATGTGTGGGAGAGGGACGGGCGTGGACGCGGAAATTCCGCTGGAGGAGCTGGCCGGGTACGAGGAGTACCGCGACCGGGTTGCGGGCACCAATATCAGCGCCCAGACTCTGCTCGCGACCGATTACCTTAACCATTTCAACGAAATCGTCATGCTGCTCGACATGCTTCCGGATATGCCGGACATGGTGGACGAGTGCAAGCTGTGGGAACCCAAATCCTACAAGGACCATTTCGCCGGTTCGACCTTCTCGGACAAGCAATTGGCTATGGAAGCCTATGACCGCGTCCCCAGTAAATACCGCCGCCCGTTCGAAGCCACCATCGCCCAGCTTAACGTGCTGATCATCGAAGGGGTGTTACGCCTGGACGGCGAAATCACCGCCGGCGCCGAACCCGGCCAGCTGCGCGAATCCTGCCGCATGCTGGCGCGCGCCGCCCAATTGCTGATGGATTGCGCGTCTTCCATCATCCATGGCTCTGACCGCGCCATGGCTCAGGCGGAAATCGACGGGTTGCTGGGGCGTTAGGTCAGGCTTTCCCGCACCCGTTGCCGCAAGTCCGGCAGCTCTCGCAGCCGGTCGCAGGAGCGGTCGTTCCACGTTATGCCGGTCTCATGCACCTTGGTGCCGGGGGCCAAGCGGCAGATGGGCCTGACAAAGGGTGCAGGCGCGGACACGGGCCAGGGTGGCGGTGAAAATCTCATCCATGGATTCAGTCTACGCCGCCGGCACCGTCACGGCGAACAATGACCCGCGGCCTTCGATGGAGCGGACCTGGATGTGGTGGCCCAGGATGTCCACCAGCCGCCGTACGATGGCGAGGCCGACGCCGGTGCCCGAGGTGAAGTCGCGGGCGGAATTTCCGATTTGGTAGAATTCCTCGAAGATCATGGCCTGCTTGGCGGCATCGATGCCGATGCCGGTATCGCCCACGATCAGGGTGACGGTGTCGCCGTGCCGCCGGGCACCCACCACCACGCGGCCCCGGGCGGTATAGCGGATGGAATTAGCCATCAGATTGCGCAGGACGGCGCTCAGCAGGCCGGGATCGGTGGAAATACGCGCGCTGCTGGGCATCCGGCGCAGCGTGATGCCCTTGGCCATGGCCTGGGGGGCCATCTCGGCCTCCAGCGGCTCCAGCAGGGCGTCTACCGCCACTTGGCTGCGTTGGACGGTAATGCCGCCATTGCCCAGCTCTGCTAGGGCCAGGATCGAGCCCAGCAGATTGGCCATGCGGTCCACCGCCGCGTTGATCTGTCCCACCGCCGCCTTCCCCGTGGGGCTGGTAGCCTCGCCCTCCAGCACGCCGGCGAACAGGGTCAGGGATTGCAGGGGCTGGCGCAGATCGTGCCCCACGGCGGTCAGCAGGCGGGCCTTGGTTTCGGCTGCCGCCTTCAGGGAATTCACCAGTTCCAGATTCTGCAGCGCCAGGGCGGCGGCATGGGCGATGGCCTGCAGCATGGCGATATCCACATCCGCCGGTCGTTTGGCGGTGGCCCAATAGGCTCCGATGGCGGCGATGGGGGTGTTGGTGCGCACCGGCGCCACTGCAAGGCTGCGCACGAAGGTGGGGCGGTAGGCCGCCTCGGGAATGCGGTCGTCGCCTCGGATGTCGTCGATTACCGCCATGCGGCCGTGTTCCATGGTCCAGCCGCCGATGCATTGAGCTAGGGGAAAGCGCCGGCCTTTCCACAGGGGGGTGATGGCATCCTCATCGGCGTAATAGGAGCACTCGCCTTCCCGGAACACGAAGGTGGCGCCATCGGCATCGGTCAACCGGCGGATGGCGCGGGTCACCGTGGCGGTGATCTCCGCCTGACTGGTGGCCAGGGACAGCCGTTGCACCAGATCGATCAAGGTTTGAATGGGCAGGGGGGCCAACTCGGGCGCAAGGGGCATTGCTTGTCCATAAATTTCTGGGACCCGCATGTTAGACCGCCCGGCCTAGCCGAAGGAATTACACCGGAGTGTAACATCGCGCCCCATCCCCAGCGCATGCGGGGTAAAGGGGGGCCAAAGGGGAAGGGATCGGTTCCTCGCTGTGTCACGTGGGGCGCTTGAGTTCGAGCTTCCCTGCAATCAGGTAGATAATCTCCTCCAAGTTGCGGGTTGACCTGTACCCTCTGGCTTTGGCCTTTGCCGCCTGGACGTGACCTCCAGCGTCGAGCATTAGGGGAGCGGCTAAGGCCATTGCGAAGCGTTGCTCACATAAGAAGAACCGCAGAATCTGGCCAAACGTGCATGGGTTCGGTTGCCATCGGCACCAGCCGCATCATGACTTGCAACTCAACACGTTGGACAAATTCACCAAGATGCCGGCGGTGGCGCCCCAGATTACCCGTTTCTCATGTGTGTCTATTGATGCGTTATTAGACGTTCGGACTCGTTACCCCTTCACCCGGGCGCGGTATTTCAGCACCGCCTCGCCCTTGGCCGGGACGGTTACCGACCAGGCGGCGGTGAAGGCGGTGTCCTTGTCGTGTTTGGCGTTTTCGTCCACCACCAGCCAGTCGCCGCCGAAGGATTCGCGCACCAACACCTTGGCCGGGCGTTCGCCGGCATTGGCGAGTTTGACCTCCCACGCCGCCTCGGTCACTTCGGCGGAAACGCGGACGAAGTCGGTTTGGGTGCGTCGCGCGGTAAGATCGAAGGCGCGGCCCAAAGACAGCCGGGCATGGCCGCCGCTGGGGGTGGCGGTCAATTGGTCTTCACCCAGGAAGGTGGCGCCGCCATCCTTGGCCCGTTGGAACACGCGGACGATGCCGGCGGGCAGGGGCTCGCCGGTAGAGTTCTTCAGCCGCAGCACCGCCAGCGGGTTTTGCGGTGGCGGGTCGGCAAGGCGGTCGCGCCACGCATGGGGCGGCAGCGGGTCCAGCACCAGGGCGCGTTCGGCAGCCACGTTGGCCGGGGGCATGAATGCCACCTGCTTGCGCTCGCCGTCCTTCAGCGAGACCGGCATGGGCAAGGTATAAAGATGATAGCCACCCAAGGCCTCGCGCGCCGGTGCCGTGGGGCCGGCGGCGGCCATCATCATTTTTTCCTTGCGCCACGGTTCCGGCTGATCGGCCACCCGGTTGAGGTCGCCGGCCATGATCTGGATTTTGGCCTGGGGATAATCCGTGCCGCTGGCATTGCTCAGGGTGGCCCAGGCGGAGAGGGCCAGCTTGTCCTCGGTGGGGCTCAGTTCGGCCACGTAATCGGCCTGCCAGGACAGGCCGCCGGTCAGATAGGCCAGTTCCAGGTCGCGCTTGCCGGCGGCGTCAGCGGTGAGGTTGGCGCGGAAGGCGGGGACGGTGCGCATGTCGGGGGGCAGGGCATCGTACAGGATACGCACCGGCGTTCCCGCCACCAGCTTGCCGGCCACCTGGAACACCGGCTGCGGCCCGGCGGCCACGATCTTGGCGCGTTCCTCACGCTCGGTGCCGCCCGCATCGCGCCATATCACTGTGACCTCGCGGTTCAGGGACGCCGCCAGCAGGCGGTCGGCATCCAGCCCGGCGAGGTCGAAATTCTGTTCGGTCACGGTGATGCCCGGCGCCGACAGCATGGCGGTGGCCTCGCGGGCCTGACGGGCCACGCCTTCCACCACCAGCGTCTGCGCGCCCTTTTCCAACGAGGCGGTGCGGCGGTCGCGCACCAAGGCGGTGTCGTCCTGGGTGATGGTCAGGGCCAGCCCGGCGCGATTCGCTTGCGACAGCACGGTGTCGGCCAAACCGGCGGCGGCCAAAAGCGGCAATAGCGCGGCAGCGGTGGCAAAGGCAAGGCGCCGTCTCATGGCAAGGCTCTCCCGAACGTCTTCATGGCACCGGTTCTATGCTATGAAAACGGCGGCACCATGGCATCGGAGGGATAAGGTTTGGACGCAAGTGTGGTGATTTTGGGGGCAATCGCCGTGGCTGCCGTGGCCGTCGCCGCCATGGCCCTGTTGAAGGGCCGCTTCGGTGCCAACGATCTGCGCGACGAAATGATGGCGCGCGCGGTGCAGCAGGTGGCGCAATCCCAATCGGCCCTGACCGGACGGCTGGCCCAACTGGCCGACAGTCAAGCCGCCTCCCAGGCCCAGATGGCCGAGCGGCTACAGGCCCAGGAACGCAGTCTGGCCCGCGCCGTGGACGAACGCCTTGCCGCCCTGGCGAAACGCATGGATGACGGCATGCAGCAGGCGGCCAACCGTCAGGCCAATTCGCTGCACGATCTGCGTGAGCGTCTGGCGGTCATCGATGCGGCGCAAAAGAACATCACCGAACTGTCGGCCCAAGTGGTGTCGTTGCAGGACATCTTGTCCAACAAGCAGGCGCGCGGCGCCTTCGGCGAAATCCAGCTAAACGATATCGTCAGCTCCATGCTGCCGCCCAGCGCCTATAAATTCCAGGTCACCTTGGGCGATGGCCGCCGCGTCGATTGCATGCTGGACTTGCCCAACCCGCCCGGCGCCATCGCCATCGATGCCAAATTCCCCCTGGAAAGCTACCGCCTGATCCGTAATGCCAAGGACGAGGCCGAACGGATCGCCGCTGGACGCGCCTTCTCCACCGCCATCCTCAAGCATGTGCGCGACATCGCCGAAAAATACATCGTCCCCGGCGAGACCGCCGAATCCGCCCTGATGTTCCTGCCGTCGGAAGCCATCTACGCCGAACTGCACGCCAATTTCCCCGACGTGGTGGAAAAGTCGTTCCGCGCCAAGGTGTGGATCGTTTCGCCCACCACCCTGATGGCGACCCTGAACACCGTGCGCGCCGTGCTGAAGGATGCCCGCATGCGCGAGCAGGCCGGGGTGATCCAGAAGGAAATGGTCTCGCTGCTGGACGACATCACCCGCCTGGATGACCGGGTGGCGGCGCTGGACAAGCATTTCGGCCAGGCCAGCGAGGACATCCGGCAGATTCGGATTTCGACGGACAAGGTGGTCAAGCGGGCGGATCGGATTGAGTCGGTGCAGTTGGGCGACGAGGTGGCGGAATTGGTGGCGCCGGTGGTGGCGTTGCCGGTGTGAGGGGGGCGCAGTGCGGAACCGGTATGCTCAAATAGCTAAAGTTTGGGTGACACGGATGGACACGGATAAACACGGATGATTTCTTATCCGTGTCCCGCGTAGCGGGGATCCGTGTCCATCCGTGTCATTTATTCTTGAAGCCGTTGCCAGAGAGTGCGGCCTCGAATTGAGCCACTACCCGAGGCAGCGTGTTGCGCATTTCAAGACCTCATCGGCGCAAACAAACGCAGAAAACCACCCCAGGGAACCCCCGGGGTGGTGATCTGAGAAGCAGGGAACCTACGCCTTAGATGATGGCGACGGAATCAGCCTGCGGACCCTTTTGGCCCTGCGTGGTGGTCACGCGGACACGCTGGCCGGTCTCGAGCGCCTTGATGCCCGAACGCTCCAGAGCCTTGATGTGCACGAACACATCCTTGCCGCCCTGGTCGGTCTGGACGAAGCCGAAGCCCTTCTCGGCCGAGAAGAACTTCACGACACCTTCGACGGTCTCGCTCGGGCCACGGTCGTAGCCGCCGCGATCGCCACCGCGATCGAAGCCGCCGCCGCCGCCCATGCCGCCGCCCATACCACCAGCGGCACGCGGGGGGCGCGCGGTGGCGGTGGAGGCGTCAACTTCGTGCACCAGCACGACCTGCGGACCACGGTTGCCCTGGCCCAGATCGCACTTGATGGTGGTGCCCTCGGCGACTTCCGTCAGGCCGGCGCGCTCGAGCGCCGAAATGTGCAGGAACGCGTCCGGCGTGCCATCCGACGGGGCAACGAAACCGAAGCCCTTCGAGGCATTGAACCACTTCACCGTGGCGGTCACGTTCGCCTGGGTGACCTGGTGGCGGTCAAAGCTGCTGGTAGGCATCCGGGTCGGAGTGCGCGGAGGCTCGTAACCCCCCATGTCGCCGCCCCCAAAGTCGTCCCGCCGGCCCCGGTCGCGGGAGCGGCTGCCATGATTATCTCGGTTCCATGCCATGTGTCGTTCTCGTCGTAGAAAAATACATACGCCCCGCGCGCACGCACGAGGCATCCCGGTCCCTGGTCGTAGCGCCGCCAAGGTCAGTCTGAGTTGATATCATTACCTGAAGAGTCGCCCCGCGCCTAGGGTCTTACGCGGACTCACCCGGAATCGATGGATTATTTTTCAATGACGGCTGTCCCGATGCCGGAATCAACCGTTTGTGGAGCCAGCGAATGATCGCAACCGTGATGATGGCCGAGAACACCACATCGGATAAAAAGTGCCCGCCCTGGGCGATGCGCACGAAACCGACCACGGCGCCGAAGCCCACGGTCAGGGCCACCGCCACCGGACGCCATGGCGGCGGCGCCAGCAGCGCCAAGGCGACCGGCCAGAAGCCTAGCGCACCATGGCCCGAACTGAACGAGCAATTATGGTCGCATTGGTCGGTCATCACCAAAGGCGGTACGAAATAATCCGGTCCGCCGAATTCCCGGATGGTGGATGGGCGCGGGCGGCCCCAGGAATCCTTGAGCAGCACGTTGACCACCAGCCCCGGCCCCAAGGCCAGGGTCAGCATCACATAGGCGGTCATGCGCCGGGTCACCCCGAACACCACATCCTTCAGCCATTCGCCCGCCGCCCACAGGCAGATGAGGTAGCCGACGAAGCCGAACAGGATGTACGGCATGGTGCGGCGAACCCATTCATAGAAGGGCTGCGAGCGGGCGGGGAAGGTGCCCATGGCCGGGTCGAAGAACCACGACGACACGGTCAGATCGATCTTGGGGAACAGGATCAGCGGCACGGTCAGCGCCAGGGTCCAGCGCCACGGATAGGCCTCCACCGAGTGCCACAGGCGGGTAAACATCCCCATGGATCAGTACCCCCTGAACCCGGTCAGGCGCCAGATGGTCACGGCGCGCACGTAATCCGTATGGATGGGAATATGGATGGAGTCCAGCTTCTCCGCCGCCTCGAAGCGCCGCGCCACGTCGCGCGGCAGATCGGGTGCTTCGGTGACGTAGATCAGCTCGGCCTCGCCCGCATTCAGGCGGGTGGTCTGGTCGAAATGGTCGCGCACCACGCCGTTGGGGTTCCACTTCACCGCGTCGAAGGGGTGGGGGTGGACGTAATAGGTCAGGGTCGCCAGCACCTTGCGCTCGTCGGCCAGCAGGCGGGCGCCGGGATGGGCGGCCAGCAGGGTGGAAACCCGCTCGCCCACCATATCCCAGCCCTTCAGGCGTTTTTCCGGGTCATATTTGGCGCTGTCGGGCAGGCCGATGGCAACACGCACCGCCTCGTGATTATACATCACTCCGGCGATCAGCAGATGCAGCGCCAGCGACACTTTGAGCCAGCGCGGCGCCCGCGCGGCCAGGAAGCTGACCGCCAGCAGGATGCCGCCGATAAAGGCCGGGGCGGTCCAATTGGCGTTGGCGCGCGACAGGAAGCTTTCCACCGTCATCACCGCCAGCACCGGCAAGGTGAAGGCGGTCAGCATCCGGGCCTTGGGATCGGCGCCCTTGCGGCAGGCGGCAATGATGGCCAGCACCAGGGCGGTCATCAGGATGGGGCCGAACACGCCGAATTGGCCGAGGACGAATTCCGCCAGCTTGTCCGGGTTGAACATCCCGCCCTTTAGATTGGCGTTGTCCTTGGTGTGGGCGTAGGAGACGAAGCCGTTGGCGGCGTTCCACAGCAGATTGGGCGCATAGATCAGCAGCCCCAGCAGCCCTGCCAGCCACAATCCGGGCGCTTTCAGCAGGCGGCGGGCATCCTTGTCCCACACCATCCACAGGGCCACACAGACCAGGAAGAACGCCATGGCGTATTTGGATAAAAGGCCGAAGCCGAAGGCCAGGCCCAGCAAGACCCACCAGCGGTTCGGCCCCATTCCCCGGCGCGGCGCTTCCACCAGCGCCAGCATGGCAGCGGTCCAGAAGAGCAGCAGGAACGGGTCGGTGGTGATCATCAGCGCCGACAGCGACACCGCCGGCATGGTGATCCACGCCATGCCTGCCCAGGCGCCAAATTTGTCATTATAAAGCGCGCGGCCCAAAGGCAGCAGCAGCAGGGCGATGCCGGTATGGGCCAGGGTCGAGCTGAGCTTGACCGCGCCCTCGCCTTCGCCGAACAAGGCGGTGGTGGTGGCGATGGCCCAGGCCACCATGGGCGGCTTGGAGTAATAGCCCAGCTGAATGGTCTGCGCCCACGCCCAGTACTGGGCCTCGTCGAAGGACAGATTGGGCGCGTCGAAGGCCAGCAGCGCCAAGCGCCACAGGGTCACGGCCCCGATCAGCCCAAGGGCCGTCAGGGTCAGGGTACGGGAGGGCTGGCGAAGCGCTGACATGGGTCAGGGATTAGCATTCCGTCCGCGCGAAGGCAATGGCGCGACCCTTACGGAAGGGTAATGCGGTGGGTGATGGCGTCGCGGAACCGTGCGCGGGCGGCGGAGAGCGGGTCAATGAAACACAGATGAACACAGATGCCCGCTAGCGGGCTTCGCAGATAAACACAGATGCGGCCTATCTGTGTTCATCTGCGAAGCGCCCCTTGGCGCATCTGTGTTTATCTGTGTTCCATTAGAAAGCGTCCACCGCTTAGGCGCGGATTCGCAAAATCATCCATCTTCCAGATGCAGCAACCCCGACAACCCCATCAATCCGGCCACCAGTGCCGGACTCCACGCCGCCAGCGACTGGGGCAAGGTGGCCGACAAACCGAAGGCGTAGATGATCTTCGAGAAGAAATAGATGATGAAGCCCGCCGCCACGCCACCGCCGACGCGGCGCAGCAGGCCGCCCGAGCGCATGTTGGGCTTCAGCGAGAAGATGGCGGCCACCAGCACCATGGCGCAATACAGCAGCGGCGAGGCCAGCAGGGATTGCAGATACATGCGGTGCTTGGTGGCAGCGAAACCGGCTTTTTCGAAGAAGGTGATGAAGGCGGGCAATTGCCAGAACGACATGGTCTCGGGCGACGAGAAATTGTCGTGCACCCGGTCCAGGGTCAGTTCGGTGGGCAGGCGCAGGCTGTCCACATGGGTTGAGCCCTTGCCGCCCTCCATCTGCCACACGTCGCTCAGCTCAAACGCGCCATCGGCCAAGCGCCCGGTTTTGGCGAAGATGCGCCGGGTGAAGTGGTCGGGGCCGTCATAAAGATAGATGTGAACGTCCTTGAGATTCAGGACCAGCCCTTCTTGGCGGACGTCGTCGGCATGGACCACCTTTTGGCCGCGCTCGTCGCCCTCGCGCAGCCACAACCCCACCTCGGACACGTCCAAGGCACTGGCCTTGCCCAGCAGGATTTCGTCCTGCAGCTTCTCGAACCGGGCATACATGCTGGCGGCCAGCGGGTTGAAGGCGGTGATTTCCAGCACGCCCACCACGGCAACCGTCGCCAGGACCGGCGCCAGGAATTGCCAGACCGAGATACCGGCAGAGCGGGCCACCACCAATTCGTGGGTGCGGGTCAGGCGCCAGAACGCCACCATGGTGCCGATCATCACGCCGAACGGCAGGATGGTGTGAATCATCTGGGGCAGCTTCAGCAGCGCCATTCCCAGCAGGATCCAGATATTCAGTTCAGGGCGGCTGGCGCCACGGCGGATCAGCTCGATCACGTCGAACAGGAAGATGACGCCCATGATCACCAGCATCACCGTGGCGAAGGCCAAGGCGAACTGGCGGATGATGTACAGGCTGAGCGTCGTGGAGATGCGCATGAATCCGGTCCGGCCAAAAGGTCGGCGCGATTATGCCCGACCGACGGTCGGCGGGATTATAGAGAGTTCGAGCGGAAGGGGAAGCGGGCTGAACCTCGCCACCTTATTCGCGTCGTGGCATAAAGGACGGGGCATAAAGGGCGCTCGCTTCGTCACGGGAGGAATCATGGTTCGGCTGACACGTATCTATACGCGGGGCGGCGATAAGGGGCAGACCTCGCTGGGCAACGGCGACCGCGTGCCCAAGCACGCCCTGCGGGTCGAGGCCTATGGCACGGTGGACGAGGCCAATGCGGTCATCGGCATCGCCCGGCTCGCCACGGCGGATGATGCGGCCGCCGATGCCATGCTGGCGCGCATCCAGAACGATCTGTTCGATCTGGGCGCCGATCTGTGCACTCCGGCGGCAGAGGGTGAGCAAGCCGGTCAGGCCCTGCGGGTGACCGCCGAGCAAGTGACGCGGCTGGAGGCGGAAATCGATGCCATGAACGCCGAACTGGCGCCGCTGAATTCGTTCATCCTGCCGGGCGGTTCGCCTGCCGCCGCGCAATTGCATCTGGGCCGCACCGTGGTGCGCCGGGCCGAGCGGCTGATTACCGCCCTGGCGGAAATCGAGCAGGTCAATGCGCAAGCTATCGCCTATGCCAACCGCCTGTCGGACCATTTTTTCGTGCTCGCGCGTTATCTAAATGCACGGGGAGCGGCGGATGTGCTGTGGGTGCCGGGTGGGAATCGCTGAGCTGATTTCCCTGGATTTGGTGGCGTTGACATGGACAACGCCGCGCCTTATTGTGCAATGCAATACTTTTTATCCGCACGGCAGTACCGATTAATTCGGAGCCGGTTAAGATAGGGATCTGGAGGACCATGAAGGTTCTGGTCGCCGTCAAGCGCGTCATCGACTACAACGTCAAAATTCGGGTCAAGGCCGACAATTCGGGAGTGGAGACGGCGAACGTCAAGTTCTCCATGAACCCGTTCGACGAGATCGCCGTCGAGGAAGCCGTGCGCCTGAAGGAAGCCGGCAAGGCGACCGAGATCGTGGTGGTCTCCATGGGGCCTGCCGCCTCGCAGGAAACCATCCGGACCGCTCTCGCCATGGGCGCCGATCGCGGCATCCTGGTGCAAAGCGACGACGAACTTCAGCCGCTGGCGGTCGCCAAGCTGTTGAAGGCTGTCGTTGATAAAGAGCAGCCGGGTCTGGTGATCCTGGGCAAGCAGGCCATCGACGACGATTCCAATCAGACCGGCCAGATGCTGGCGGCGCTGCTGGGCTGGGCCCAGGGCACTTTCGCGTCCAAGGTCACCATCGGCGACGGCAGCCTGGAGGTCACCCGCGAGGTTGACGGCGGTCTTGAGACCGTGTCCCTGAAGCTGCCCGCCATCGTCACCACCGACCTTCGCCTGAACGAGCCGCGCTACGCGTCGCTGCCCAACATCATGAAGGCGAAGAAGAAGCCCATCGACACCCTGGCTCCGGCCGATCTGGGTGTGGATACGGCGCCCCGTCTGGTGACGATCAAGGTGGAAGAGCCGCCCAAGCGCAAGGCCGGCATCAAGGTGCCGGACATGGCCGCCCTGGTGGATAAGCTGAAGAACGAAGCGAAGGTGATCTGAGATGAGCGTTCTCGTTCTCGCCGAGCATGAAGCTGGCGCGCTGAAGGCCGCCACCCTCAACACCGTCACCGCCGCTGTTCAGATCGCCAAGGCGAGCGGTTCGGATGTGCATGTGCTGGTCGCTGGTGAAGGCGTTGGCGCCGTCGCCGAAGCCGCCGCCAAGGTTGCCGGTGTCACCAAGGTGCTGGTGGCCGATGATTCCGCCTATGCCCACCATCTGGCCGAGCCGCTGTCGGCTTTGTTGGTGAGCTTGGCCAAGGGCTATGCCGCCGTGCTGGCGCCCGCCACTGCCACCGGCAAGAACGTGCTGCCCCGCGTGGCCGCCCTGCTGGACGTGGCCCAGGTGTCCGACGTCTGCGCCGTGGTGTCCGCCGACACCTTCGTGCGCCCCATCTATGCCGGCAACGCCCTGGCCACCGTGCAGTCCAAGGATGCCATCAAGGTGGTGACCGTGCGCACCACCGGCTTCGAAGCCGCTGCCACCACGGGTGGTTCGGCTGCGGTTGAAGCAGTGTCCGCCGCCGGCAATCCGGGCCTGTCCAGCTTCGTCTCGCAAGCCTTGTCCAAATCCGAGCGTCCCGAGCTGACCAGCGCGCGGATCATCATCTCGGGTGGCCGTGGCATGCAGTCGGGCGACAATTTCCACCTGCTGGAAAAGGTCGCCGACAAATTGGGCGCCGCTGTGGGTGCCTCGCGCGCCGCCGTGGACGCCGGTTTCGTTCCCAACGATCTGCAGGTCGGTCAGACCGGTAAGATCGTCGCTCCCGACCTGTATCTGGCCGTCGGTATCTCGGGTGCCATCCAGCATCTGGCCGGCATGAAGGATTCCAAGGTCATCGTCGCCATCAACAAGGACGAAGAGGCGCCGATCTTCTCGGTGGCCGATTACGGACTGGTGGCGGATCTGTTCAAGGCGCTGCCGGAATTGGCAGCGGAACTCGACAAAAAATAGACCGCGCTCGACGTTCAGAGCCCAACGCATTTGGAGCATCAAATGGCTGCTATCCAGAAAATTGGTGTCATCGGCGCCGGCCAGATGGGCGCCGGTATCGCCCATGTCTGCGCCGCCTCGGGCTTTGACGTCATCCTGCTCGATGTCTCGGACGAGGCCCTGAAGAAGGGCCTTGGCTCCATCGACAAGAATTTGTCGCGCCAGCTGTCCAAGGGCAAGATCACCGAGGCCTTCAAGGCCGAGACCCTGAGCCGCATCAAGCTGACCACCGTCTACGCCGATTTCGGCGATAGCGATCTGGTCATCGAGGCGGCTACCGAAGACGAGCAGGTCAAGCGCAAGATCTTCCAGTTGCTGTGCCCGGTGCTGAAGCCCGAGGCCTACATCGCTTCGAACACCTCGTCGATCTCCATCACCCGCTTGGGGGCAAGCACCGACCGTCCCACCAAGTTCATGGGCATGCACTTCATGAACCCGGTGCCGGTGATGCAGCTGGTCGAGCTGATCCGCGGCATCGCCACCGGCGAAGAGACCTTCGCCCTGGTGCGCGAGATGACCCTGAAGCTGGGCAAGTCCCCGGTGTCGTCGGAAGATTTCCCCGCCTTCATCGTCAACCGCATCCTGCTGCCCATGATCAACGAGGCGGTCTACACCCTGTATGAAGGCGTCGGCTCGGTGGATTCCATCGACACCGCCCTTCGTCTGGGCGCCAACCACCCCATGGGTCCGCTGGAGCTGGCCGATTTCATTGGCCTCGATACCTGCCTAGCCATCATGCATGTGCTGCATGACGGACTGGCCGATTCCAAGTATCGCCCGTGCCCGCTTCTGGTAAAGTACGTGGAAGCCGGCTGGCTGGGTCGCAAGACCGGTCGTGGCTTCTACGACTACTCCGGCGAAAAGCCGGTGCCGACCCGCTAACGGCAGCCTCCTCCAGGGCAACCGAACGAACCGAACCCCCCGCGCCCGTCCAGGCGCGGGGGTCTTCGTTTGGGGG
>JACMKT010000056.1 GCA_014380005.1 Rhodospirillales bacterium | reverse complement strand
GGAAAAACTGAACATTGGCCTTCAGCGCCGCCATCAGGCAGGCCGACACACCCAAACCCACCAAAGCCCGTCCGAAAATCAACGCGCCCGCCCCGTCCGCCAGGGAAAAGGCGAAGGCACCGGCGGCGGCGAACAGCAGCAGGCAGGCCTCGACCCGGCGCGGGCCGAAGCGGTCCAGCAGGATGCCCAGGGGCAGTTGGAACGCCCCGAAGGTCAGGAAATACATGCCGGTCATCAGCCCCAGATCGCCAGCGTCCAGATGGACTTCACGGCTGATATGGGGCGCCAGCACGGCGTTGACGGTGCGGTAAAGGAAGGACAGGAAATAGCCGGCGGCGAAGGGGGCCAGCACGCGCAAGGCCAAGGCGCGGAGCGACAGCACCATGCGTTCCCCCTTCCCGGTAGGCTAAATCCGCACCAGATGCACCGTGGTGATGGGCTTGTGGCCCAGCATTTCCTTCAAGGTGCGGCGCACGGCGCGGCGCACCGCTTCCTGGGCGACGCCGTCATCCAGACGGGCCGACAGGGGCAGTTCCTCGAAGGCGTCGCGGGCCATGTCCACCACGGCGTCGTGTTCTTCCACGTAATGGTCTTCGTCCAGCAGGCCCAAGGCGGTGATCTGCGGATCGGTGAGCAGACGGCCCTTCTTGTCCACCACCACGGTGCACACGGCGGAACCGTTGAACACCATGCGGCGGCGGTCGCGCAGGATTTCCGAATCCAGACGGATCAGACGCGGGCCGTCCTGAGCCAAGCGACCGATCTGCACATGGTCAACCACCTCGGGGCCGTTGGGCGACAGCCGCACCATGGCGCCGTCATCGATGGCGATGGTGTGCGGCACGCCCAGGGATTTGGCGAAGTCGCAATGCTCGCGCACATGACGGGCTTCGCCATGGACCGGCACCACGATCTGCGGGCGCACCAGTTGGATCATGGTCTCCAATTCCTCGCGGCCGGGATGGCCGGAGACGTGGATGAACTCGTCGCGGTCGGTGACCACTTGGCAGCCCAGGCGGACCAGATCATTTTGCAACTTGTAGATGGACTTCTCATTGCCCGGAATGATGCGGGACGAGAACAGCACGGTGTCGCGCTTGCCCAGCTTGACGTTGGGATGGTCGTTGCTGGCGATGCGCGACAAGGCGGCGCGGGGCTCGCCCTGGCTTCCGGTGCAGATATAGACGATCTGCGACGCCGGCACATGGGCGGCGTCGTGATCGGTCAGGAAGGGCGCGATGTCCTTGAGATAGCCCAACTCGCGCGCCGCCTTCTCGATGCGCCACAGGCTGCGGCCCACCAGCGACACCGAACGGCCATTGGCCTCGGCAGCCAGCGCGATGCTTTCCACACGGGCCACATTGGTGGCGAAGCAGCCCACGGCGATTCGACCGTCATAGCGGCCCAGCAGCTCGATCAGATTAGCGCGCACTTCCGCTTCCGAGCCGGAATGGCCGCGCGAGAAGACGTTGGTGGAATCGCCCACCAAGGCCAGCACACCTTCATTGCCGATGCGGCGCAGGGCTTCGGTATCGGCGGGGGGCGAGATCAGCGGATCGGGGTCCAGCTTCCAATCGCCGGTATGCACTACCGTGCCTGCCGGGGTGCGGATGGCGAGAGTGTTGGGTTCGGGGATCGAGTGGGTCATGGACACCATCTCGATATTGAACGGCCCCACATCGAAGCGCGAGCCCAGTTCCACCACGTGCACGGGCACGGTGTTTTGCAGGCCGACCTCGTGCAGCTTGCCCTTCAGCAAGGCGGCGGCGAACGGGCTGGCATAGACCGGGCAGCGCAGGCGCGGCCACAGATAATGGACGGCGCCCAAATGGTCTTCATGGGCATGGGTCAGCACGATGCCCACCAAATCCTCGGCGCGCTCGGCGATCCAGGTGGGGTCGGGCATGACCACGTCGATCATGGGCATGGAATCGTCACCGAAGGTGACGCCCAAATCCACCATCAGCCACTTGCCACCGTAGCCGTAGAGATTCATGTTCATGCCGATCTCGCCCGCCCCGCCCAGGGGAAGGAAGAACAACTCGCCTTCGGCCGCCTTCTTCTTAGCCATCAGATGGGCCGCGCGTTGCGGCGGTGGATTTCCAGCAGGCCGCGCAGGGTCAGATCAGGGTCCAGCTTGTGGATCACCTTGGTCGACTCGGCGAACATGGGCGCCAATCCGCCGGTGGCGACCACCAGCATTTCGGCACCAAACTCTTCTTGAATACGCTTCACCAAACCCTCGATCAGGCCAACATAGCCCCAGAAAATTCCCGATTGCATGGCCGGCACCGTGGCCTTGCCAATGACGCTGCGCGGCTTTCCAATAGCCACCCGAGGCAATTTCGCGGCGGCCATGTGCAAGGCCTCCAGCGACAGATTGATGCCGGGCGAAATGGCGCCGCCGCAGTAATTGCCCTCGGCGTCGATGACGTCGAAGGTGGTCGCGGTGCCGAAATCGATGACGATCATCGGCCCTTGATAGCATTGATGCGCCGCGACCGCGTTCACCAATCGGTCGGCACCCACTTCTTCGGGCCGATCCAGCAGAATGCTAATGCCCAGATTGACCCCGTCGCTGCCCACCACCACCGGATCGCAGTTGAAATAGCGCCGGCACAGGGTCTTCAGGCTGAACACCATGGCGGGCACCACGCTGGCGATGATGGCGGCGCTGATATCCTCGCGCTTCAAGCTCTCGATGGTCAGCAGCTGCATCAGCCACACGCCCAATTCATCGGCGGTGCGGTCGGTATCGGTCGAAGCACGCCATTCACCACGCACCTGTTCGCCGTCGAACACGGCGAAGACGATGTTGGTGTTACCGGCATCGATGGCGAGAAGCATGGTGACGCTCCCGGATGGGGTCAGACAGCAGGAAAATAGACGTCGCCGGCGAGGATACGCCGATGGCCTTGGGGGCCCTGATCCAAGAGCAGCGCGCCCTCGTCGTCAAGTCCCGCGAATACTCCGCTTATGGTTTCGCCTTCCAGGCGCACCACCACCGGATCGCCAATCCCCCTCGCCCGCTTGACCCAGGCCTCGCGGATGGGGGCGAAACCCAGGCGGCGCCAGCATTCCACCAAAGGGAAGAAGGCTGCGCAATAAGCGGCCAGAACGTCGGCATCGGTGCCGTCAAAGCCAAGATCGGCCAGGGCGCAGGCGGGATAGACCAACTCACCCGGCGGCGGCGCCTGGGCCACGTCCACGCCGATGCCCAGGATCAGCCAATCAGTGCCTTCCGGCTCCAGCAGCATGCCGGCGCATTTGCGGCCCTCGGCCAGAACATCATTGGGCCATTTGCAGGTGAACGGGATACCCGGCACCAAGGCGCGGAAGGCATCCACCAGCGCCACGGCGGCGACGAAACCCAATTGAGCGGCGGTGGCAAGGTTATGGATACGGATCAGGGTGGAGCAATGCAGATTGCCCGGCGGGCTGACCCAAACGCGGCCACGCCGCCCCCGCCCCGCGCTTTGGCTACGGGCAGTGACCACAAGCAGATCGGCGGCGGCACCCGAAAGTGCCAGCCGCCGTGCTTCGTCATTGGTGCTGCCGACGCTGTCCAACCGAACAAGGCTGAACGGCGCCGGCAGGGTATTTTCGCTCATCAACCGGCAGCAGCCGGGAACAGCACCAGGGCGGCAGCCTTGGCGGTGTTCAGCAGCGGGCCGGGGACGAAGGTGAAGGCCACGATAATTACGGTGGAAATGGCCATCACGAAGTTGAGCGCGCTGCTGCCCGAACGATCGAACGCCTCGGTCGCTTCATCGAAATACATGATCTTGATGATGCGCAGGTAATAATAGGCGCTCACCACGCTGGTCAGCACGCCGATCACCGCCAGGGTGAACAGGCCGGCATCGACCGCCGCCTTGAACACGTAGAACTTACCCCAGAAGCCAGCCAGCGGCGGGATGCCCGCCATGGAGAACATCAGGGCAGCCATGGCCAGGGCCATGGCCGGGTTGGTCTTGGACAGACCGGCCAGATCCTCGATGCCTTCGACCAGACGGCCCTTCTGGCGCATGGACAGAATGATGGCGAAGGTGCCCACATTCATGAACAGGTAGATGGCCAGATAGATCAGCACGCCCTGAACGCCATCGGCGGTGCCGGCGGCAAGGCCGACCAGCACGAAGCCCACATGGCCGATGGACGAGTACGCCATCAGACGCTTGATGTTGGTCTGCACGATGGCGGCGAAGGCGCCCACGAACATGGACAGGATGGAGATGAACACCACCACCTGCTGCCACTGGGCCAGCAACTCGCCGAACGGGCCGGTCATGACGCGGGTGAACAGCAGCAAAGCGGCGATCTTGGGAGCCACGGCGAAGAACGAGGTCACCGGGGTGGGCGCGCCTTCATAGACGTCGGGGGTCCACATGTGGAACGGAACCGCCGAAATCTTGAAGCACAGGCCCGCCAGGATGAACACCAGACCGGCAATGAAGCCCATATGGGGGCGCACGCCGTGCTCGCCGCCGAACACCTTAGCCAGACCGTCGAAGGAGGTGGTGCCGGAGAAGCCGTAAACCAGCGAGGCACCGTAGAGCAGCATGCCCGACGCCAGGGCGCCCAGCACGAAGTACTTCAGGCCGGCTTCGGTGGCACGCACGCTGTCGCGGTGATAGGCGGCCAGGACATAGAGCGACAGGGATTGCAGCTCCAGGCCCAGATACAGGGACATGAAGTCGTTGGCCGACACCATCATCATCATGCCCACGGTGGCGAACAGGATGAGGATGGGATACTCGAAGCGGCCAAGCTTCTCGCGCTCCAGGTATTGCAGGCTCATGGCGGCGGTCAGGGCCGAAGCGGCCAGGATCAGCACCTTGGCGAAGGCGCCGAAGCCATCAGCCACGAACAGGCCGTTGAACACCGTGTGACGCTCGCCGGCGGTGGCGACCACCAGCAGGGCGGCACCGCCGAGGACGGCGATGGCCAGACCCATGGTGCTGCGCGTGGTGTCACCCTTGCGGAAGACACCCAGCATCAGCAGGGCGATCGTCGCCAGGACGACGAAGATCTCCGGGAGGACCGGGAAAAGGTCCAAAGTCTCGGTCATATCCAGTCCCCCTTATCGAGCCGCAACGGACAGGCCGCTGGTGGCAGCCTTAGCCAGCTCGAAATTGTCGATCAGCTTAGCCACGGAAGCGTGCATGGGATCGAGGAAGGTGGACGGATAAACGCCCATCCAGATCACCAGCACAATGATCGGCGCGAACATGGCCACTTCGCGCGGGCTGAGATCAAGGATGTCCTTGAGATCATCGCGGGTCAGGCGGCCGAAGACGACGCGGCGGTACAGGTACAGCATATAGGCGGCACCCAGGACCAGACCGGTGGCGGCGAAGAAGGCCACCCAGGTGTTGACCTGGAACACACCCAGCAGCACCAGGAACTCGCCGACGAAGCCACCGGTGCCGGGCAGACCGACAGCGGCCATGGTGAGGAACAGGAACACCAGGGCGTATTTCGGCATGCGGGTGGCGAGACCGCCGTAACGGG
>JACMKT010000055.1 GCA_014380005.1 Rhodospirillales bacterium | reverse complement strand
TGGGGCTTCCTAGGCATGGAAAAGATCCCGATGACTCCGCCGGGCTTGGCTCGGTTGGAAGAGGAGTTGAGGACTCTCAAGAGCATCGAACGTCCGGCGGTTATCCGGGCGATCGCAGAGGCTCGCGAGCACGGCGACTTGTCCGAGAACGCCGAATATCACGCCGCGCGTGAGCGTCAGAGCTTCATCGAAGGCCGGGTTGCCGAGCTGGAAGATGTGATCTCGCGCGCTCAGGTGATCGACATCAGCCTGCTGACGGGCAGCCAAGTGCGCTTCGGCGCCACGGTTACCCTGGCCGACGAGGATTCCGACGACGAGGTGGTCTACACCATCGTCGGCGCCCACGAGGCCGACATCAAGCTGGGCCGCATGTCGGTGCACTCGCCATTGGCCCGTGCGCTGATCGGCAAGCATATGGGTGATACCGTCGAAGTGACGGCGCCGGGCGGTTCCAAATCCTACGAGGTCGTGGACGTTAAGTTCGTCTAAGCCTTAGCGGAATGAAGATACCATCCACGGCGGTGGGCTCCCTGCGGGCCCGCCGTCGTGGAATCATGTCTGGGGGCGCTAAGTTTCACCACCAAGACACCAAGGCACCAAGATGCCTTCCGGATGGCAATTTGGGTGCCTCCCGGTAAGCTCTCTTGGTGCCTTGGTACCTTTGGTGGTGAAAAAAAACAGGGTTCATCGCGGATTAGCGGGGAGGTTCCCCAAAATGTCCCATCACCCCGGACAAGCGGAGCGCCGATCCGGGGTCGCAAGAATCATTGGTGACACGGATGGACACGGATGGACACGGATAAACACGGATGGCCCTTATCCGTGTCCCGCGTAGCGGGGATCCGTGTCCATCCGTGTCATTATTCCTTGAATAAAAGTGCACCTCCCCGGAAATCCGCGGTGAACCAAAACAGGGGGCGTACTGCTAGCCTGCCACCCACCCATCACTCAATGGGGAACAGTGCGTCCAGTTTCACCGTGATGCTGTCTTCCAGCGGCAGGGTGGTCTGCTGGCGTACGATCAGCAAGGCGTGGCGCGGGTCGTCGGTGCGCAGGCCGGTATCGGGCGAGGCCGAGTTGATCTCGCGGGCTTTTTCGTCGCTTCGGGCTTCGGGCGTCACCTGTTGCAGCGAGCCGCCCACATCCAGCACCAAGGGTCTGTCCCTGCCGGCGACGCGGTCGCGCAAGGTGTCGTGCACGGTGGTCAGGGCCACCCGGTCCACGGTCGCGCTGGTGACTTGGCCGCGTTCGATGGTCACCGACAGGTTTTCCATGTAAAGGGCAGCGGCGGAGCCGGATTGCTGGGCGCGCGCCACCACTTCGGGCAGGGGCGGCGAGATGCCCACATTGTCGGAGGTCATGCGCGCCGTTACCGCCTGGGCCACCAGCCTAGTGTCGGCCTTGGGCTGGTTCATGGCGTCGAACAGCCAGCCAAGATCGGTCATGGTGGTGTCCAGCGCCTGTTTCAGCTGGGCTTGGCTGTCCGCGCTGCTTTGGGAATTCTTGTCGTCTTTGTTGGTGCTTGCGCTGTTATCCGACTTGACCACCGGCTTGGTGGGGTCGGGCGGTGCGGTCACGTGGTCCAGCCAAGCTTCCGCCACCGACTTGCCCTCGCGCCACGTGTCGATGACGTTGCGGGCCTGGGCCGACAGCACGACGTTGTCCATGGCATGGGATGCATTATGCGCGTCCACCGGCGCTGCGTTGTGGAACGTGGCTGCCAGGGTCAGGCTGGTTGCGGCCTGCGCGCGTTTTGTGATGTCGAGATCATCGACCATGGCCATGACCTTTCTTGTCTGCCCGGCGTAGCTGTCCGCACCATTCTGGCCGACGTTCTATGGTTCCTCCTTTAACGCAAAAAAATCAAGTGAAACATGGTCTTGGGGTTGGAGCGCGGCGATGAAGGCGCCCGTCAACACCATGGCGCGGGGCCGGCGTGCCTCGCCCTGCGCCACCACCAGCTGCATGGTTTGGGGGTGGGGATGCTACCGGGCGGAGTCACGGGCATAGGGCTATTCCCTTTACCTTCAGGCTCAGCCCCTTGAAGACCGGTCAGCGCCACCCCTTATCTTAAATTGGCGCAGTGCACGCCCACGATTTTTAAGTTGGGGAGGCTCAAGAACATGCTGGTCAAGACGATCCTGAAGGCGAAAGCCCGTGGGGCGGGCGTAGTAACCGTTTCGCCGGATTCCTCGGTGGCGGAAGCGGCGCGGGCGCTGGCGACCAATCGAATCGGTGCGGTCATCGCCGCCGAGTCAAACGGCGCCATCGCCGGCATCCTGTCCGAGCGGGACATCGTGCGCGGCGTCGCATTGCAGGGCGAAGGCTGCCTGAACTCCAAGGTGCGCGATTTGATGACGGCGGCTGTGCTGACCTGTCACGAGGACGACACCCTGGAAAGCCTGATGCTGACCATGACGTCCAAGCGCATCCGTCACCTTCCTGTTGTGGATAGCGACGGCAAGCTGGTCGGCATCGTCACCATCGGCGACGTGGTCAAGAGCCGTTTGGACGAAGCGGATATGGAGGTCGATAATCTGCGCCACTATGTGGTGGCATCCCGTTGATATGCGGGGCGACCGCGAATAACCGGTCGCCCCCATGACTTTCGGGTGGGGAATGCAAAAACTTAGGCTGGTGACGGTTGCGCACCGGCTCTGCTTGCGTCAAGATTCGCCCCGTCCGATTTTTGGGGGGATCGATGACGATCCGACGCAAGTTTTTCATCGCCTTCGCTTTGATCCTGGTCTCCAGCCTCGCCAGTTTAGCCGTTAACGGCCTAGTGGCGCTGAAGCAATTCCGCCTGACCGGCGAGATGGCGCGGGTCAGCGAGGTGGTGGCGCAGGAGCATATCCCCCTCATCGAGCTGATCAAGGACCTGCAACTAGACGTTACGCGCGTCCAGGAAATCTTCAGCGGCATCGGCGCCGTGCCCACGCCCGAAAATATGGCCGAGGGCCTGAAGGCCGCCGACGAAGCGGCTCAGAATTTCGAACATCACCGCAGCACCGCGCGGGCCACCGCCGTAAACCTTGGTTTGACCGACACCATCAAAGTGCTGGACGCCGCCGGAACCGCCTTCCCGCATTTTCATGCCGCCGGCACCAAGATGGCCCATGCCTATGTGGAGCAGGGGGCCGAGGCCGGTCAGGCCCTGATGCCCCAAGTGGATGCCAGCGCCAAGGGCTTGCAGGTCCAGATCGAGTCCCTGCTGGAGGTGGTCCAGGTGCTGGTGGCCGAATCCGCCACCCAGTTGCTGGAAGCGCGTGAGGGCCTGGAAACCGCCGTGCGCGATCAGGCCTATATCCAGGGCGCTCTGGCCGTGCTGGGCTTGGTGCTGATCGTCGCCGTGCTGATCATGATCGACCGCCAATTGGTCGAGCCGGTGCATGACATGACCGAAGCCACCGCCAAGATGGCCGAAGGCGATCTGTCGGTGGAGGTGCCCGGCATCGGCCGCCGCGACGAGATCGGCCGTCTGGCCGGCGCGGTGGAAGTCTTCCGCGACAATGCCCACAAGGTGCGCCAAGGCGCCGCCCAGCAGGAAGCCGAACACCGGCGTAACCGGCGCAAGCTGCAAAGCGAGATTTTGGCGCTGACCAACGCCATCGACGAGGAAGTGTCGGGCGCCATCGGCGTGGTCATGGGCCAAGCCGATTCCATGCTGGCCGCTGCCGGCGCCATGGAGGGCGCGGTGGACCACGTGCGCGACCGCAGCCAAGCCGCCGCCAGTGCCGCCGAATCCGCCAATGGCAGCGTGGATGCCGTGGCCGCCGCCGCCGAGGAATTGTCGGCCTCCGTGGAAGAGATCAGCCGTCAGGTCGGCGACAGCACCCGCATCGCCGGCGAGGCCGAGCAGGAGGCCGAGAAGGTCCGCGTCATCGTTCAGGGCCTTGCCAAGGCCGCCGAAAGCGTGGGCGAGGTGGTCAAGCTCATCAACGACATTGCCAGTCAGACCAATCTGCTGGCACTCAACGCCACCATCGAGGCGGCGCGGGCGGGTGAGGCCGGCAAGGGCTTCGCCGTGGTCGCCAACGAGGTCAAGGGCCTCGCCAATCAGACCGCCAAGGCGACCGAACAGATCGGCGGCCAGATTTCCTCGATCCAGGCCGCCACCCAGGAAGCGGTGCTGGCCATCCGCGGCATCGTCGGCACCATCGAACAGATCGCCACCATCTCGGGCGGCATCAAGAACGCCGTGGACCAGCAGAACTCGGCCACCCAGGAAATCGCCCAAGCCGCCCAGACCGCCGCGTCCGGCACCCAGCAGGCGGCGGCGGAAATCGCCGAAGTGTCGCGTTCCACCGACGAAACCGGCGAGAAGGCCCATGAAGTGCGCGGTTCGGCCAACGGCGTGCGCGAGCGCCTGGGCGCCATGAAATCCGCCATTGACGGCATCGTGCGGGCCAGCTCGGACGACAACCGTCACAACAATCAGCGCCACACGGTCAACATGGCCGTTTCCATCGTATTGGGCGGTGAGAAGCGGCCCTGCCTGTTGCAGGAAATCGCCTTGATCGGCACCGGCATTCTTGACCGTCCGCTCGACGGCCAGCGCGGCGCCGAATTCGAAGCGGAGCTGCCGACCTTGGGCACCTGGAAGGGCTCGGTGGTGGCGGTGACCGATCAGAACACGCATGTCCGCTTCGATGTGGACGAGGCCCAGGCGGCTCGGCTGGAAGAGTTCATCGCGGCCCGCCAGCGGGCCAAGGGGTAAGGGCTAAGGGGTAAGGGGGATGTCCGTGAAATACGAGATCACCGATGACGAGGCGGGGCCGACCCTGCTTCTCAAGGATCAATTGACCTTCGCCGACCGCGATGTGTTCGACAGCCTCATCGACAAGCTGCTGGCCCGCAACAAGCGCAAGGTGACGGTGGATCTAAGCCTGCTCGATTATATGGATTCGGCGGGATTGGGCATGCTGCTGACCCTGCGCGACCGCGCCGAGCGGGCCAGGGCCGAGGTGTCCATCCGCAACCCGCGTTCGGAAGTGCGCGAGCTGCTGGTGCTGGCCTGCTTCGATTCGCTGTTCACCATCGAACAGGCCTGATCCGGTGAGCGAGGGGACGTCGCGGCCCACCCGCTGCATGGTCGTCGATGACGAGCGCATGAACCGCGAAGTGGTCATCGCCAATCTGCGCGCCGCCGGCTACGAGACCATGTCCGCCGAGGACGGCCAGCAGGCCTGGATCGCCCTGGACGCCGCCCCCGACGAATTCGACGTCATCGTGCTGGACCGCCGCATGCCGCGCATGGACGGCATGGAATTGCTGGCCCGGCTGAAGACCGATGAACGCCTGCGCAACATCCCGGTCATCATGCAGACCGCCTATGCCTCGTCCGAGGACGTGGTCGAGGGCATCAAGGCCGGCGTTTATTACTATCTGGGCAAGCCGCTGGACCGCCGCCTGCTGCTGTCGGTCACCGCCGCCGCCATCGAGGAACACCAGCGTTTTCTGCGCCTGCGCGACGATCTGGCCAAGCGCACCACCGCGCTGACCCTGATGGATACCGGCGCCTTCCGCTTCCGCACCTTGGCCGAGGCCAACACCCTGGCGGTGGCCCTGGCCCGCGCCTGCCCGCGCTCGGCCCATCTGGTGGTGGGCCTGTCCGAGATTTTCACCAACGCCATCGAACACGGCAATCTGGGTATCACCTTCGACGAAAAGGCCCAGTTGCTGGCGGAAAAGCGCTGGCGCCAGGAAGTGGAAGCCCGCCTGGACGCGCCGCAGAACCGCAACAAGCAGGTCACAGTTACCTTCCAGCGCCTGCCCGGCGAGGTCCGCATCACCGTCCATGACGAGGGCGCCGGTTTCGATTGGCGCAGCTATGTGCAGATGGACGCGGCGCGCGCTTTCGCCGTGCATGGGCGCGGCATCGCCATGGCCCGTCAGCTCTCGTTCGACGCCCTGGAATACCGCGATCCCGGCAATGAAGTGGTTTGCGTCATCCGCGACAGCGCCGGCGACGCACCGGCCCCCGTGGGCATCGGCGGGCAGGCGGTCCAGGAACAGGCGGCGGCACCGGTGGTGGCCGCCATTCCCGACGAAATGCACATCGCCCGGCGCATGCAGACCGAGTTGTTGCCCCAGACGGCGGAGCTGGATTGGGTGCTGAACCGCTATGGCTTCAAGGTCAGCGGTTTCTTCGAAACCTCGTCGGCCCTGGGCGGCGATCTGTGGGGTCTTGATCCCATGGACGACCACCGCTTCTCGCTGTGGCTGGCCGATTTCTCCGGTCACGGGGTGACGGCGGCGCTGAACACCTTCCGCCTGCACACCCTGCTGGCCCACATCACCACCGACCGCGACCGCCCCGCCGCCTTCCTGGCCGAGGTCAACCAGCGCCTTGCCGGCCTGCTGCCCCTGGGGCAATACGCCACTATGCTGTACGGCGTGGTCGATGTGCGCGACGGCCTGTTCACCTACGCCGCCGCCGCCGCCCCCCGCCCCATCGTCGCCGCCCCCGGCCAGCCGGTCGCCGCCGGCGATGGTTCCGGCCTGCCCTTGGGGGTGACGCGCACCGCCAAATACGTGGACCGCACCCTGGCCCTGCCGCCCGGCGCCGCCCTGTTCCTGGCCTCGGACGCCCTGACCGAAACCCCGGCGGAAGACGGCACCAAGCTGGGCTCGGCCGGTGCGGTGGAACTGGTGGAGCGGGTCATGGCCGAACGCGGCGGTGACGTGGACGTGAATGCCATCCTGGCCCCGTTCCTCGCCACGGTGAAACGGCCGCTGCGCGATGATCTGACGGCGGTGTGCTGTTTGCGGCCAGCGGGGTAATAGCGACGCCTTGGCGCTTCGCTGAGGTTGGTCTATCTTTTGGGTATGGCCGTATCGGTGAGCGTTATTTTTAGGTGTGTGGGGTGGGTGCGCAAGCTCCCCTGGCCCAGTATCGTTCGCTGGATGCGGGATGTTCCCGCCGCCAGTGGTGAACGTTTCGCCATCCTCATCGCCGATTTAGAAGACGACGACGACCATCTTTCCAACACCCGCCATATTGTAGACGCGCTGGAGCGGCAGCCCGGTGTGGAAATTCTGCGGGCGAACGCCGCCCTGAAGGTGGGCGACGTCGGGCGGGTTGGTGATGCCCGTAGCGAGTCGGAGCGGACCGGGCGCGAATGGTTGCGCGACAAGGACGCCGATGTGTTGGTGTGGGGGCGGGTTAAGGGCCATGGCCGGTCCCTCTTCCTTCGCTTCCTGACGTTAGAAGATGGCCTTCCAGGGCAGAGTTACGGCCTTGACGAATCGACCCTGGAACTTCCCGCCGCTTTTGATAAGCACCTTGCCGTCGTCCTCAGTGGTGCGGTGATATCGGCTGCGGCACCGGCATGGAAACGGGCTGGGAATTATTTGGTCGCGCTATTGCGCCCCGTCTATAAGCGCATGCGCGCATTGTTGGAACAGCTCCCCAAGGGCCTCGAACAGGGGCACCTCGCTGAATTGTGGCTGAGTTACGGCTTGGTTTGCGGTGTGTTAGCAAACCAAGCTGGTGATGATGAATTCCTGCAGGAATCTGAGCGGGGCGTCCGTATGGCATTGGCGCAATTGCCTCGTGAACACGTTCCCGAGGGCTGGGCCCAGACCCAGAACAATTTGGGCGCTGCGCTGCTGCGTCTCGGCGAGCGCGAGGAGGGAACCGCGCGGCTGGAGGAGGCGGTGGCCGCGTATCGGGCTGCGCTTGAGGTGCGCACGCGTGATGTTCTGCCGCTTGATTGGGCCCAGACCCAGAACAATTTGGGTAATGCGCTGTTGCGTCTCGGCGAGCGCGAGGAGGGACCTGCGCAGCTGGAGGAGGCTGTGGTCGCCTATCGGGCTGCGCTTGAGGTGCGCACGCGTGTTCTTCTGCCGCTTGATTGGGCCCAAACCCAGAACAATTTGGGCGCTGCGCTGAAGCGTCTTGGCGAGCGCGAGGAGGGCACCGTGCGGCTGGAGGAGGCGGTGGTCGCCTATCGTGCTGCGCTTGAGGTGCGCACACGTGATCTTCTGCCGCTTGATTGGGCCCAAACTCAGAACAATCTGGGCAATGCGCTGAGGTGTCTCGGCGAGCGCGAGGAGGGAACCGCGCGGCTGGAGGAGGCCGTGGTCGCGTACCGGTCTGCGTTTGAGGTGCGCACGCGTGATCTTCTACCGCTTGATTGGGCCCAAACTCAGAACAATTTGGGCAATGCGCTGATGCGTCTTGGCGAGCGCGAGGAGCGAACCGCGCGGCTGGAAGAGGCGATGACGGCGTTCCGTGGGGCGCTTGAAATCTACGAACAAGCGAGCCCGCATTATTACGCAGTTTTGGTGCGCAACAATCTCCAACGCGTTGAAGCGGCCATCGTGCAGTTAAACGCAGTGTTGCTAGACACTTAAGTCTATGCCGCAGCTCTTGGTCACGACGGGCCAGCTTGTTGGGTGAAGGATCAAGTTTGCGACCGTCATCGCACCAAGGTTTATGGCTCCCCATCCTCCAAAGAAAAAAGGTTCTTCCCGGATTAGCGGGGAGGCTGCTCATTCCCCCTTCGTCTGGAAAGGCACGCTGCTACCTACCTTTCCAGACGGGGAAGAGCAGCCTTCCCGCCAATCCGCGAAAAAATCGGCATAGGGGGCGGCCGTAAGGCCGCTCCCCTGCCACACCACCCGGCATGCGGGTCCGCACCAGGCGGTTCGAGGGATTGAGGTCAGGCGAGTCTGGGCATTCCGAGTTGGTCTGCCCA